>NZ_JARXOV010000019.1:0-87083 GCF_030162955.1 Comamonas jiangduensis | reverse complement strand
CACGCCTGCACTTCAACAAACTAGCCTCCACCAAACCCGGTGCGATTCAGTCCAGCCACAAGCCCTCGCGCGCCGAAATGGCGACAGACCAAGTCAGTCGCAATGAAACTGCTGACCTGCTGATGGTGGGCCTTGCCAAGATGGTGTTTGAGGCTTTTATCCCCAGTGAGGAAATGGGCCAGTCACATGCCGTGGTGGCAGATGCTGATGCGCACCTGGTGCGCCGCTTGTTTGAAAAAGCGGTAGGCAATGCTTTGCGAATTCAGCTCCAGCCCTTGGGCTGGCAAGTGCTGAGTGGGCGCAAGCTGAGTTGGCCGGTGGAGCAGTTATCCGAAGGCCTACGGGACCACTTGCCGGGTATGACGACGGATATCGAGCTGCTACACCCTGCCAGCAAGCGCAAGCTGGTGATTGATACCAAGTTCACCCACATCTTCACCTCGTCACAGTACAAGGAGCAGATGCTGCGCAGTGGCTACCTGTACCAGCTCTATGCCTATTTGCGCACGCAGGAAGCTGCCACCTTGGGGCGAGGCTGGCGCAGCGAGGGCATGCTGCTGCACCCGCATTGTGGTGAGGCCGTGGATGCCTATGTGGACATGCAAGGGCATCGGCTGCGGTTTAAGACCATTGATTTGATGGGCTCTGCAGAGGTGTTTGAGCGGCAGCTGTTAGCACTTGGACATGGCTGGGCGGAGAACATGACCGACAGTGTCGTCAGTTCACATGCATAGCAATCCGTTGTTTGCTATGCATGTTCACCACACAGGGGGCTGAAATGTGCAGTATTTGCACTTTTCTATACAAGTCCTGCAGCTTATGTATAAAAATCTAAGTTTTCTATACATGTCCTTGGGATGCAAAATCTTTCCGCTTTACAGCCAGAACGCTTTGACACCGCCCCCATTCTGAAGAAGCTGGCCAGCGCCAGCCGCAAACTGGCAGAGCTCAAGGGTATTGCTGCGTCTATCCCCAACCAAGGCATTCTCATCAACACCCTTGGTTTGCAAGAAGCGAAGGACAGCTCGGAGATTGAGAACATCGTGACTACGCACGATGAGCTGTTCAAGGACGATTTGTCGCCTGAGAGCCAGATGTCCGCTGCCAGCAAGGAGGTGCTGAGTTATCGACAGGCTTTGTATACGGGCTTCCGATTGGTCAGGGAGACGGGACTACTCACTGCGAACCATCTGATTGACATTCAGCGGGAGCTGGAGCGCAACCATGCGGGTTTTCGCAAGCTGCCCGGCACGGCCTTGAAAGATGGTGCAGGACGTACCGTGTACACGCCACCACAGGAGCCGGATGCGATTGTGGCGCTGATGCGTGACCTGGAGCAGGCTATCAACGACCCCGATGCTGTGCTTGTGGACCCGCTCATCAAAATGGCACTGATTCATCACCAGTTTGAGAGCATTCACCCTTTCTATGACGGCAATGGTCGCACGGGGCGTATTTTGAATGTGCTGTATCTGGTCAAAGAGGGGCTGCTGGACATTCCGGTGCTGTACCTGAGCCGCCATATCGTGCGCACCAAGGCCGACTATTACCGCCTGCTGCAAGCCGTGCGTGACCACGATGCCTGGGAAGACTGGGTGCTGTATATGCTGGATGCTGTAGAGCAAACCGCCCAGCAGACGGTAAAAACGGTGATTGCCATTCGCGACGCCCTGCTTGACTACAAGCACCGCATCCGAGACCAGCACAAGTTCTACAGCCAAGACCTCATCAACAGCTTGTTCATGCACCCATACACCAAGATTGAGTTTTTGCAGAAGGACCTGAAGGTCTCAAGGCTGACAGCCACCAAGTATCTGGAAGCGCTTACCGAGTCAGGCTTTCTGGAAAAGCAGAAGATTGGCCGCAGCAATTACTACATCAACCATGCGTTGACACGTATCTTGATGGCCCCCTAGCCTACTTGCGTGACTAAGCCAGCGACAGAGATACAACACAGGACACGAGGGAGCGTGCAATGACCGAAGACCAACTCGAACAAGAAACCTTGCAATGGCTGGCGGAGGTGGGATACACCGTTCGTTATGGTCTGGACATTGCACCCGATGGTGACAACCCGCTGCGCAGCAATTACCAGCAAGTGGTGCTGCAAGACAATCTGCGCGAAGCCCTGCAGCGCCTGAACCCGCATATCCCTCAAGCCGCGCGAGACGATGCCTTATCCCAGGTGATGGATTTGGGTGTGCCTGCACTGCTGCCCTCCAACCGTGCATTTCATAAGCTGCTGGTCAATGGTGTGCCGGTGAGCTACCAAGTGGATGGGGAAACCCGTGGCGACTTTGCCAAGCTGGTGGACTGGGGCAACGTTGCCAACAACCAGTTCTGGGCGGTGAACCAGTTCAGCGTGAAGGGCCAGCACCACACGCGCAGGCCCGACATTGTGCTGTTTGTGAATGGCTTGCCACTGGTGGTGATTGAGCTGAAGAACCCTGCTGACCTCCATGCCGATATCTGGATGGCTTATGACCAGATAGAGACGTACAAGGAGCAAATTCCCGAGCTGTTCCGCACCAATGAACTGCTGGTGATTAGCGATGGCGCTGAGGCGCGCATAGGGTCGCTTTCTGCCGACCGTGAGCGCTATATGCAGTGGCGCACGATTGATGGGGTGAACATTGACCCACTGGGCGAGTTTGGCGAGCTGGAAACACTGATTCGCGGCGTGCTGGCCCCGGAGATTTTGCTGGACTATCTGCGCTACTGCGTACTGTTTGAAGACGATGGCCGCTTGGTGAAGAAGGTGGCGGGCTACCACCAGTACCACGCGGTGCGCGCAGCGATTGCCCGTGTGCTGGAGGCGGCCAGCAAAGACGCGGCTGCTACGGTGCGTGGCAAAGGCGGTGTGGTGTGGCACACGCAGGGCTCGGGCAAGAGCATCACCATGACGTGCTTTGCGGCCCGCGTGCTGCAAGAGCCCAAGCTGCAGAACCCAACGATTGTGGTGATAACCGACCGCAATGATTTGGACGGCCAATTGTTTGGCGTGTTTAGCCTGGCCCAAGACCTGCTGCGCGAGCAGCCCGTGCAAGCCCACAAGCGCCAAGAGCTGCGCCAAGTGCTGGCCAACCGGCCTTCGGGTGGCATCATCTTTGCCACCATTCAAAAGTTTATGCCGGGCGAGGATGAGGACACCTTCCCCGTGCTGTCAGAGCGCAGCAATATTGTGGTGCTGGCCGACGAGGCCCACCGCACGCAGTACGGCTTTGCCGCCAAGCTGAAAATTCGCAAAGCCAAGTACCCCACGGCTGAATCCAGTCCGCCATTGACTACGGATGGCCAGCCGGTGGCGCAGCAAGCGCAGTTTGCGCCTTCAGAAAAAGAAGTGCTGACCTACCAAGCAGGCTATGCCCAGCACCTGCGCGATGCGCTGCCCCAAGCCACCTTTGTAGCCTTTACCGGTACACCGGTGAGCAGCAGCGACAAAAACACCGAAGCGGTGTTTGGCAGCCATATCCACATCTACGACATGCAGCAGGCCAAGGAAGATGGCGCCACGGTGCCCATCTACTACGAAAGCCGCTTGGCCAAGCTCAAACTCAACGATGAGGTGCTGCCGCTGCTCGATGATGAAGTCGATGAACTGGCCGAAGACGAGGAAGAAGACCAGCAAGCCAAGTCCAAGAGCAAATGGGCTGCGCTAGAAAAAGTGGTGGGCACGCAGTCACGCATTGACAGCGTGGCGCTGGACATCGTGACCCACTTTGAAGCCCGCGATGCCGCCAACCGTGGCAAGGCCATGGTGGTTGCCATGAGCCGTGATATTTGCGTGCACCTCTATGACGCCATCGTCAAACTGCGCCCTGACTGGCACAGCGATGACCCTGAGCACGGCGCCATCAAGATAGTAATGACGGGCAGTGCCAGCGACAAAGCGCTGCTGCGCCCGCACATCTACGGCGCTGCCATTAAAAAGCGCCTGGAAAAGCGGTTTAAAGACCCGCATGACTCGCTCAAGCTGGTCATCGTGCGGGACATGTGGCTCACCGGCTTTGATGCGCCATGCGTGCACACCATGTACATCGACAAGCCCATGAAGGGGCACAACCTGATGCAAGCCATTGCGCGGGTGAACCGCGTGTTCAAGGACAAGCAGGGCGGTCTGGTGGTGGACTATTTGGGCATTGGCAATGAGCTCAAAGCTGCTATGAAGGAGTACACCGCCAGCAAAGGCCGTGGCAAACCCACCGTGGATGCTCATGAAGCATTGGCGGTCATGCTGGAAAAGCTGGATGTGCTCAAAGCCCTGCTTCATGGCTGCGATTGGAGTGGCTTTCGCACGGATGGCTACAAATCGCTCAAAGCAGGTGCTGACCATGTGCTGGGCCTGCCACCCTCCAAACCCGGTGGCGAGCGTGACGGTAAAAAGCGATTTTGCGACAACACCTTGGCACTAAGTCAGGCCTTCAGCCTGTGCTGTACGCTAGACGAGGCCAAGGAGCTGCGTGATGAGGTGGCCTTTATGCAGGCCATCAAAGTGATACTGACCAAGCGCGACGCCAGCAAGAAAAAACTGTCTGATGAAGCCAAGGATGTGGCCATCCGGCAAATCATCAACCAAGCTGTGGTGAGTGAGGATGTGGTGGACATCTTCGCTGCTGTGGGCCTGGATAAGCCCAATATTGGGCTGCTGGATGATGAATTCTTGGCGCAGGTGAAGAACCTACCCGAGCGCAACTTGGCGGTGGAGCTGCTGGAGCGTCTGCTGGAAGGGGAAATCAAATCCCGCTTTGCCACCAATGTGGTCCAGCAAAAGAAGTTCTCCGAACTGCTGGGCAATGTGGTGACCCGCTACCAAAACCGCAGCATTGAGTCTTCGCAGGTGATGGAAGAGCTGGTCGAGATGGCCAAGAAGTTCCGCGAAGCCTCGCGGCGCGGCGAGGTGCTGGGCTTGAGCGAAGACGAGGTGAAGTTCTACGAAGCGCTGATTGAGAACGAATCTGCGGTGCGTGAACTGAGCGACGAAATTCTCAAAAAGATTGCCCAAGAGCTGACCGACAACCTGCGCAAAAACGTGACCGTGGACTGGGCCGAGCGCGAAAGTGTGCGAGCCCGCTTGCGTCTGATGGTCAAGCGCGTGCTGAAGAAATACAAGTACCCTCCAGATTCTGCGGAGAGCGCGGTAGAGATGGTGCTGGAGCAAGCGAAGGCATTGGGGGAGAGCTGGGCGTAGCCAATGCGTGGAGCACTGAGGCTGCTGAACCTTGGTGACAACGAAAGCAGAGGTGGATGTAAATAATTTATGGGCACTCAATACAAGGAGACACCAAGTGCTTATGAAAGTAATTTTCCCCGCTGCAGCCATCTTGGCAGCAAGCTTTAGCTTTAGTGCGGTTGCCAGTGAAGTTCTGTCTGCAGAGGTCAAGAGTCCAGCACTGGGCAGAGCGTTGACTTACAACGTCTATTTGCCCACGGGGTATGCAGAGAACACCAATGTACGTTACCCCGTCATGTACCTGTTGCACGGCAATGGCGGCAACCGCAATGACTGGCACGTGAAGGGGAAGATGCAAAGCACGGTCGATGAATTGGTTGCGAAGGGCCAGATTCCGCCAGCAATCTTCATCATGCCTGATGCCAATACCAACTGGTATGTGGATCTGAAGGAGAAGATGGAGACGGCATTCATCGAGGATTTGATGCCGCACGTTGAGAAGACGTACCGCACCATCAATGCACGCGAAGGCCGTGTCATTGGTGGCTTATCAATGGGTGGCTATGGTGCGATTCGCTTTGTGTTGAAGTACCCCGAGAAATTTCAGGCTGCAGCTTTACTCTCACCAGCCATCTACAACCCAGAGCCTCCGGCAGATTCTTCTGCCCGACATGTCAAAGTGTTCGCTGAGCCGAATACGGATGGTGCATACAGCAAGAATGTCTGGCAGCAATACAACTATCCTGCGCTAATGGATGCTTTCTTGGCCAAGGGTATCAAGGTGCCGATGTACATCAACTCTGGCGACGATGATGAATTTGCCATCGAGGCAGATGCCACTTTGCTGTATTCACAGTTGCGTAAGGCCAAGCAACCTGCGGAATTGCGCATTGTGAATGGCAAGCACGAGTGGATGGTGTGGGAGACAACCTTGGGCGATAGCCTGAAGTATGTGTTTAGTACTGTGCAGCGCCCGCAGGTGCAGGCGGGTAAGTAAGTCTGGATATCACCTTGTGATGTCCTTAGGAATAAGGCTTGTGGCATGTGTGACGCATGTGACGCTTGCCAGAATCAAGATGTGAAAACGAAGCTTGTACCGCCAGCAGGTGCCAATAGTTCGAAAATTATGTACTGCTGGCTACACAGTGGCTACACAGAGCAAAAAGAGAAAAAGCCCGCTACTTTTTACGTAGCGGGCTTTTCTTTATTTACTTGGTGCCGGAGACATGAATCGAACACGCGACCTTCTCATTACGAATGAACGGTTGCTAAAATTCGCTTGTGTTGAGTTTGGTTGATAAATACAATAAAAACAACAAGTTGCTTAATTTTATTGATCAAATTTTAAGCAGTTGCGTTGATCTAAATTGATCCAAATTCACCAAAAAGTCTTACATCCGCCCTTACATCCTGACGATGTAAGACCGTTCCGAGGAGTCCCATGTCGAAGGTCGCATTCACTGCCGCACGCATCCAAGCTTTCAAGTGTCTGCCGGACAAAAAGCAAGCCTTCCTGTGGGACTCTACGTCCCCAGGGCTGGGGTTGCGCGCGACACCCAATGGCAAGCCTTCTTATGTTTTCCAGGGCAGTTATGCGGGCAAAGACATTCGCATCACGATTGGCAGTCCTGATGCTTGGCGGATTCCCGAAGCCCAAGCCAAGGCTCGCGAGTTGCAGCGCCAGATTGATGAAGGCAAAGATCCCCGTGAGCAAAAACGCCGGGCGTTGGCCGAAGCCCAGGAACGGCAGGCGGAGGAAGCGGCCCGCGCGGTGACGGTGGGTGATTTGTGGTCTGTTTACCTAGAAACGGGGAGGCCGAAGCGCAAAGAGGCTTGGAAGCCTCGCTATCTGGAAGATCTGAAAAGCGTGGCGTCGGCAGGCGGCATTCCGAAAAAGCGGGGCACTGGGCTGACACGGCCTGGACCGGTGTATCCGTTGCTTGCTATGCCCTTGGTCTCGATTGACGAAGATTCTCTAAAAACGTGGTTTGACCGAGAAGCACAAAGCGGAAGGCACCAGGCCACCCGTGCGCTCATGATGTTTCGTGGTTTTCTACGCTGGTGTGCTGCTCAGCCCAAATATCGAGCCCTGGTGGACCGCGATGCAGGTAAAGCCCCTGCGATTGTAGAAAGTTTGCCTACGAGTGTTCGGCGTACCGATGCATTGGAGGCGGCGCAGGTGCAAAGTTGGTGGAGTGGAGTCGAGCAGTTGTCCAACCAAACCGCCAGTGCTTATTTAAGAACGTTGCTTCTGACAGGAGCTCGTCGCGAAGAGGTTGCCGCTTTGACGTGGCAGCAGGTGGATTTCCGCTGGAGCAAGCTGACCTTGGCTGACAAGGTGGATGAGGTGCGCGTAATTCCGCTGACACCGTATTTGGCCCAACTACTAATGCGTTTACCGCGTGTCGGTACGTATGTGTTTGCCAGTACTGGTAAAGCGGGGCGCATCATTGACGCCCGCGCAAGTCATGCCCAGGCGCTACGCAGTGCTGGAATTGGTCATTTGACATTCCACGGCTTGCGTCGCTCGTTTTCGTTGCTGGGGGAAGCCGCAGGCGCACCTGCCGGTGCGATTGCACAGATCATGGGGCACAAGCCTAGCGCGACGGCAGAGGGCTATCGACCGCGCAGTATCGACGCGTTGCGGCCGTTTGCGCAGCGCATCGAAGCGTGCATCCTGGAGCTGGCCAACGTCCAATTTGAAGCGCTTCAGGAGGCGGCCAGGTTGCGCATCGTGAAGTGATCCACTTGGTTGCCACGGGGTGAGGTTCTACCGCCAGGTTTATAAGTATCACTCTAGAGTGATAACTTGCAAAAATCACATTAAAGTGATAATTTGCATTTATCACTTTGAAATGATTTTGGCTGTGGGGGTGAGATGGACTACGTACTGAATTTTCCGCAGCACCTGGGTTTGCACCTGAAGTCGCTGCGTAAGGCCAAAGGCATGAGCCAGGCCACATTGGCGAGCTTGCTCCAAGTCACGCAATCCAGAATCGCCGCGATTGAGAAGGATCCTTCCGCAGTCAGCGTGGGGCAGATGATGGCCATCCTCGAGTTGTTGGGGGCCCAGTTGGTGGTGCGGGTCCAGACGCTGCCCACAGAGGCTGCTCTCTCCGGCGCAGCACCTGCTTCAGCGCAAGCGGCTGAACCTACGCAACAAAACAAGCCGTCGAAGTTAGTAGTCAGCCAGGCAGCGCCAGCAAAGCACCTTGAGCCAAGGCAGAGCGCACAGCCGCTGAAACACACGGTACTTGCAGATGGCTGGCAGAGTCACAAGCCACAAGGGCGTTGGTAATGCGCGCGCTCGGTATTTGGATGAACGGTTTGCGTGTAGGTCGCTGGGAGATCTCGCGCACGGGCGCGCACAGTCTAGTATACGACCCAGACTGGCTGGCGAGCGAACATGTGCGCCCTTTGTCGCTGTCGCTGCCATTTACGCCTGACCTGCGTGTCACTGGCGATGTGGTCGAGAACTTTTTTGACAACCTATTGCCTGACAGCACCGACATTCGCAAGCGCATTAGGCAGCGGTACGGGCTGCGCAAGTCGGACGTGTTTACCTTGCTAGAAGCGATCGGTCGCGATTGCGTGGGGGCCGTGCAATTACTGCCCGAGGGTGTTGAGCCTGATGGCTTTGATCAAATCCGTGGCCAGCAATTGGATGAAGCCGCGATCAGCACACACTTGAGTTCTTTGGGGGCTTCGTTTGGTAGCTTGGATACGGATTTCGACTTTCGGATTTCCATTGCTGGCGCACAAGAGAAAACAGCGCTGCTGCGCGTGGACTCGCAGTGGTACGTGCCCGAAGGTGCTACGCCCACGACCCACATACTCAAGCCCAACATCGGTTTGGTGCCGGGGACTGAGTTTGATTTCACACAGTCGGTACAAAACGAGTGGTTGTGCAATCAATTGCTTAAAGCGCTGGGATTACCGGTAGCGAACTGCAGCATTGAAACTTTTGGCCCGCACACGGTGCTGTGTGTCGAGCGCTTTGATCGGGCATGGACACCAGATGGCTGGTTGGCACGTTTGCCGCAAGAAGATTTATGCCAGTCGCTGGGGGTTGCCAGCACACAGAAGTACGAGGCGGACGGTGGCCCTGGGATCGCACAATGTTTGCAAGTATTGAGCAAGAGCCAAGCGTCTGCGCAAGATTGCGCACGTTTTGTCATGGCGCAGTTGGCGTTTTGGCTTTTGGGTGCAATCGACGGACACGCCAAAAACTTCTCCATCTTTATGCAACCTGGCGGGGGCTATATCGCGACGCCGTTGTATGACGTGTTGTCGGCATGGCCGGTAATAGGCCATGGGCACGGAAAGATTGCTTGGCAGAAAGCCAAGATGGCCATGGCTGTTCCAGGGACCCAAAGCCGCCACTACCACCTGCAAAAAATCCAGCGTCGGCACTGGAAGGCTTTGGCAGAGTGGACGCGGGTTGAGGGTCTGTGGCCCGCGCTGCTGGAGATGCTGGCGCAGTTGGACACCGCGATTGAGCGGGTCGATGCTGACCTGCATCCTAGTGTGTCACCGAGTATGGCGAAGCAAATCTACGACGGAGCACGTGCGCAAGCACACCGTTTTTTTGCGGTACCTGATTGATGAGGGCAGGGCTGTTATGTGCAGGCGGAACGGTTGCTCTGAGGCCTGCTATTACCTCTGGAGTTGCAAGTTTGGCACCATGAGTGTGTCTGATGTGCAACTGCCGGTCTCGCAGGTACCTAAAAGCAGCTTTCCTAAGAAGTTTTTTAATTTTGCATCTCCTGCATATGCAATGTTCACACGCATTGAGGGATTCGGCGAGATACGGTTCGGATAGAAAACCGAACCTGGAGCTAGGAAGATACCGTGTTGGGCTGCCGAACGTGCAAGTTCGAACTCTGAGCAGGAAGAGGGTAACTCCACCCAGTGATAAAAACTGTGCTCGATGTGCGGATGGACTTTGAGGCCCAACTGCTGCATTACGCGGGCCGACTGTTTGGATGCTTCTTGGGTGCGTTGTTGCAGTTTGGTGATGTGCTTTTTATAGTGACCTGTACTGAGCAGCTCAAAAAGAATTCTTTCGGAGAAATCGGAGGACGCAATGATGGTCAGCATTTTCAATTCGCAGAGTTCCGCCACTTGCGGACGCGGGCCAGCGATATAGCCCACGCGCAGGCCTGCAGAAAGCGTCTTGGAAAAAGTGCTGACATAAAAGACGCGTTCTAACTGGTCCAGAGAAGCGAGTCTTGGGATGCTGGGATCGAGCAGTTCTGCAAACGCATCATCTTCTACGACCCATACATTGTGCTTGGCGGCCAGTTGCAGCACCTTATGTGCCTTGACCAAGCTTATCGAACTTCCCGTTGGGTTGTGTGCCAGCGATTGAATGAAATAAACCTTGGGCTTGTGCTCCATCAGCAGTCGCTCCAAGACTTCAAGATCTGGGCCATCGGGCAAGCGTGGTACATCCAGCATTTCAGTGCCAGAAAGCTTGAGTTTGGCAAACAGTGGGTAGTAACCGGGTGCATCCACTAATGCTTTATCGCCTGCAGTGAGTAGGTGTCGAACAATCAGATCCAAAGCATGGTTGGCACCATATGTCATAAGTATCTGCTGGGGTGGTGCAGAAATACCTCTTTCTTCTAGCGCTCTTGCCAGCATTCTGCGTAATGGCTCAAAACCTGCGGGATCTCCATAGCCACGCTCTGCGTCTAGCAAATCCCGCAGATCGGTCTTTCTCACCTGTGCCCATACATCTGCTGTCTCCATCCAGTGGGCTGGAGGACGTCCATCCCCGACGCGCAGAGCATTACGGGAATTAACCTGTTCGCGCAGTAAAGACAGAACATCTACAGCTGCCGTGAAATTGGACTGCGTCACTTGTGTGGGCTGCTTTTGAGTTTCCCGCACGTAATACCCCGAGCCAAGCTTGGCTTGAATATAGCCGCGAGCTTCTAATCTGCCATACGCATCTACCACGGTATTCCGGCTCACGGACCAGTGTTCGGCAGCTGAGCGTATCGATAGGATTTTTTCACCTGCTGGTAATTCATGACGCTCAATTGCCCCCATCAGGGAAGACACTAATGCTTCAACTTTGTAGCTGTGTTCTCTGGTGTTCATGAAAAAATCCAATGTAAATCAATGGTATGTAGAAGTGAACACGAACCGTACCTAAATTGCCATAGGTACAGTTTTCTATGTATGCCTTCAACCGTACCTATAGTTGCTTGGCAATCTTCCTAGAATTTTCTTGTGCACAAAGGACATAGAGCCTGCGCACACTTCAACCGCTGCAGCTATAGCAGGGGATGTGAAATAACTAGGAGACAAGACAATGAATGCAGGCAATTTTTCGCGCCGCAATGCACTTAGGGCTGGTGTAGCAAGCAGCATTGCGGCTGCAGCCATAGCTCCCGCTATTGCTCGTGCCCAAAGCACCACGACGTGGCGCATGCAAACTCTGTGGGATGGAGGGACTACCGCTCAGAAGTTTGAAGAGAAATTCGTCGCCCGTGTGGCTGAGCTAACGGGTGGTCGCTTCAAGATAAATCTCTTCTCGGCCGGACAGATTGCACCTCCTGCGCAGGCATTCGATGCTGTGCGTGGCGGTGCCTTCGAAATGATGAAGACTTTTGACGGTTATGAGGCTGGAAAGATCCCATCGCTTGCATTCACCAGCACCATTCCCTTCGGCTTCCCAGAAAGTGACCAGTACGAAGCCTGGTTCTATGAGCGTGGGGGGCTGGAGCTGGCGCGCCAAGCTTATGCCGCTGCAGGCATGTTCTATGTAGCTCCCACCGTATATGGTCAGGAGCCGCTGCACTCCAAGGTTGCCATTCGGAAAATGAGCGATCTGAAGGGCAAGAAAGGACGTTTTGTCGGGCTGGCTTCCACCGTCATGGGCGCCATGGGTGTTGCAGTGACCACGATGCCTACAGGTGAGGTGTACTCCGCACTGGATAAGGGCGTCGTTGATTTTGCGGACCGTGGTGATCTGCTCTCCAACTTCGACTCCGGTTTGGCAGAAGTTGCTAAGTATGTCATCTTGCCCGGTTTTCACCAGCCAACAACTGCTACAAGCTATGTGGCCAACAAAGGTGCCTACGACAAGCTGCCTGCCGATTTCAAGGCAGCACTGGCGGTTGCAGCGCGTGAGGTTTCGGGTGCATTCCGTCAGCACCTGCTGGTGAATGATGCAGTGGCGCTGGGTAAATACAAGGCCAAGGGTTGCGAAATCATCTACATGCCCGCTGACGAAATCAAGGCAGCACGTCCCAAGGCTCTGGAGGCCTGGAAGACGGCGACCAAGGGTGATGCGCTAGCCACCAAGATCCTGGATAGCCAGAGCACGTTCATGAAGGACCTGGGTCTGCTGTAAGCCACCTTGCTTTGCTCCCACCGTGCCGTTGCCTAACGGCACGGCAGCCCCTCATTTGCCTGGAGATCTGCCATGCCACATTGGCTTTCTGTCTCTGCGGCCGCCATAACCGCCATCAACCGCGCCCTGTTCAAGGCCGCAGTTTGGATCATGGCCGTCGTCGTCCCAGTGATGCTTTACGAAGTGATAGCGCGCTACTTTTTCAATGCCCCGACCACTTGGGGGATGGAGCTGGCTGTCCTGCTTTTTGGCCCCTATTTTCTGCTGGGTGGCCCGTACCTGCTGCACCTCAAGGGACACGTTGCCCTTGATGTGGTGCGCCAGCGCCTGAGCCCACTGTGGCAGCGGCGTATGGACCTAGTCAACTACCCCATGATCGTGATTTTTTGCGCAATCTTGCTGTACTTCAGCGTACCCAGCGCATGGAGCTCCTGGGAGTACAAGGAGACGAGCTTCTCAGCTTGGAACCCGCCCGTGTGGCCCATCAAGGCCTTCGTGCCGATGGCACTGGCTCTGATGATGCTGCAGGCCATTATCGAATTTCTGCGCGTGGTCTATGAGCCCACTGTTGCTTGCTCCGAGGAAGGGGGGCAGCAATGAGCTCCAACATGATTTTGATTCTGATGTTCGGTGGCCTGACCATGTTTATGCTCACCGGACTGCCGATTGCCTTTGTGCTGGGCGGGCTGTCGCTGATTTTCACCGTGACGCTGTGGAACCCAGGCGCTGTCATTGTGCTTGTGCTGCAGATCTACGACACGATGAAGTCAGAGGCGTTGCTGGCAATTCCTCTGTTCATCCTCATGGCCTGCATCCTTCAGCGCTCAGGAGTTATTGAGGAGCTCTACCGCGCCATGGAGATCTGGTTCGGGCGCTTGCGGGGCGGGCTGGCCGTCGGTACTGTGATCATCTGCGTGATCATGGCCGCCATGACCGGCGTGGTCGGTGCAGCCGTGACGGCCATGGGTATTCTGGCGCTGCCCGAAATGCTACGGCGGGGCTACAAGCCCGAGCTCGCGCTTGGCACGATCTGCGCTTCGGGTACTTTGGGCATTCTGATTCCGCCCTCGGTGCTGACTATCGTCTATGCAGTGACGGCACAGGTTTCGATTGGCCAGATGCTGATTGCCGGCATCGTGCCCGGCCTCATCCTTGCAGCGCTGTACATCACCTATATCGTGGTCGTAAGCTGGCTGAAACCGGAATGGGTGCCGCTGGATACTTCGCAGCCGAGAGCCTCGTTGCGGCAGAAACTTGTCGCCCTTAAGTCCCTAGTTTTTCCCAGTCTGTTGATCGTGATGATCCTGGGGTCCATCTTCTTCGGTATTGCCACTCCAACGGAGTCCGCCGCGGTTGGTGTGGCTGGGGCGCTGATACCGGCCGTCTGGCGCAGGCGCCTAAATTTTGAGTTGCTACGCAGTGCCGGCGTTGATGCGCTCAGGGCCACATCCATGATTCTGTGGATCACACTGGGTGCCAAAGCCTATGTTGCCATCTTCACAGGGCTGGGTGGGGCGGACACACTACTGAACTTCATCCAGAGCCTTGAGGTGAACCGCTGGGTGGTGCTTGCCATGATGATGCTGTTGCTCGTCTTTCTGGGTACGGTCTTGGATGAGCTGGGCATCATTTTGCTGACCGTCCCGGTCTTTCTGCCCATCGTGCGCATGCTGGGGTTCGACGAGATCTGGTTCGGGGTGCTGTATGCCATCACGATTCAGATGGGCTATATCAGCCCGCCGTTCGGCTACACGCTTTTCTACATTAAGGGCACGCTGCCCCCGCACATCACCATGGGGGCTGTCTACAAGGGAATCCTGCCGTTCTTTCTGCTGCAGTTCGTGGGACTGCTGCTGTGTGCGCTGCTGCCCGACCTCATCACCTTCCTGCCTCGCATGATGTCCGGCCACTGAGCCGCCCCTGGAGACACACATATGAAAACACCTGCATTCAGCAGCCGCATTTCCGGTTTCCACAAACAGGGCTTCCCCGAACGCGTGGAGACGCTTGCGAGTTGCTGCCAGCTGACCGCCGAGGAGCAGGCACACCTGCGCAACACGGGCAACCTGCCAGCCGAGATGGCCGACAGGCTGATCGAGAACGCGGTTGGTACGATGAACATCCCGATTGGCATCGCCACCAACATGCGCATCGACGGCGTGGACCGGCTGATTCCCATGGCCACGGAGGAGTCCTCTGTCGTAGCGGCGGTCTGCAATGCCGCGCGCCAGTGCTATGACCACGGCGGTTTCACGACATCCATGTCCGGGTCTTCGATGATCGCCCAGATCCAGCTCGCGGGTGTGCCCAATCCGGCCTTTGCGCGCCAGCAGATCCTGGAGCGCCGGGACGAAGTAGCTGAACTGTGCAATGCCACCGACCCCGTGCTACTCAAGATGGGCGGCGGTTTTCATGATCTGGAAGTGCGTCTGCTGGACACGCCTGCCGGAGCCATGGTGATCACTCACCTGATCGTGGATACGCGTGATGCCATGGGTGCGAACGCCGTCAATTCAATGGCTGAAAAGCTGGCGCCGATGATCGCATCCTGGACAGGGGGCAGGACCAATCTGAGGATTCTGTCCAACCTTGCAGACCGGCGGTTGGCGCGTGCACGTTGCGTGTGGCGCATGCAGGATATCGGTGGCGCCGAGGTGCGTGATGCCATGGTCAGTGCCTATCACTTTGCGAACTGCGACCCCTATCGCGCTGCCACGCACAACAAGGGGATCATGAATGGCATCAGCGCCGTTGTCCTCGCGACAGGCAACGACACGCGCGCTGTGGAGGCAGGTGCCCACGCCTATGCGGCGCGTAAAGGCCATTATGGCAGCCTAACCCACTGGGAGGTCAATGCGGACGGAGACCTGTGCGGATCGATCGAGCTACCTATGGCGGTGGGGCTGGTCGGTGGCGCGACCAAGCTGCACCCGACGGCCAAGATCGCCTTGAAGGTACTCCAGGTGCAGACAGCCTCGGAGCTGGCTCGCACGATTGCGGCCGTGGGGCTGGCCCAGAATTTTTCCGCCATGAAGGCTCTGGCCACGACAGGCATCCAGAAGGGGCACATGGCCTTGCACGCCCAGAACATCGCCATGATGGCTGGTGCCGTGGGTGACGAGATCGACCGGGTGGCTCGGAGTCTGGTGGCGCAGGCTGCCGTGCGCCTTGATGTTGCAGAGGTCGAGTTGCAGAAGCTGCGTTCGGCGTGATGCCGCATGGATTGGAAAGGAACTTCCCATGATCGACATTGACGACAATACAACCATCATTGAGGCGTTTCGTGCGGCAGCACAACGTTACGCAGACCGTGCCTTTCTGGTCGTGCCACCCAACCCCAACCGCAGTTACGACAAGGCTGGGCGGGAGATCACCTATGCGCAGGCGTTGGATGAGGTCCACACACTGGTGCATGCCTATCGCGCCGCAGGATATGGGCTCGGCCACCGGATTGCGCTGCTGCTCGAAAACAGGCTCGAGCACGTGCTGCACAAGCTGGCCATCAATGCGATTGGCGCGTGTTGTGTGCCCATCAACCCGGACTATCGCACGCGCGAACTGGTTTACCTGATTGAGCACTCCCGAGTCGATCTGATTGTCGCCCTCGAATCCCGATCCGCGCAAATCCAGTGCGCACTGGACGAAGCACAGCAGCAGGTACCTAGGATCGCTCTAGAGGACTGGTCGCAGCAGGCGCTGCCACCGGCACCCAGAGCAGCAGAGGCAGGAGTCGTCAGTGCCGAAACTGCGGCGAGTATTCTCTACACCTCCGGCACTACGGGGCAGCCCAAGGGCTGCGTGCTTTCGAATGCCTATGAACTGGCTGCTGGCCAGTGGTATGCCACGCTGGGCGGGCTGGCTCGAATCGAGGAGGGTGGGGACCGGCTTTACAACCCACTGCCGCTTTTTCACGTCAATGCCTCAATTCTTTCGCTGTACTGCATGCTGCTCACTGGTGGGGCGCAGATACAGACAGACAGGTTCCAGCCCAGCCGCTTCTGGCAGGAGGTGTGCGACACCAAAGCCACCATCATCCACTATCTGGGTGTGGTTGTGCCCATGCTGCTTAACCAGCCAGACAGCACATTGGAGCGTCGGCACAGCGTCCGTTTCGGTCTGGGCGCCGGTGTTGAGCCTCAGTTGCATGCTGTGTTCGAGCAACGCTATGGTTTTCCGCTGCTGGAGATCTGGGGCATGACGGAGATGGTGCGTCCGCTGTGCGACTGCCACGAACCGCGTCAGGTAGGAACGCGCGCCTTCGGCAAGGAGAGCCCAGGACTTGATGCTGCGGTCATGGACGAATGCGGCGACTTTGTTCCTGACGGCACGCCGGGCGAGCTCGTGATCCGCTACAGCGCGGAGCAGCCGCGCAGGCACTTCTTCAGCGGCTACCTGGACAACGAACGTGCTACCGAGGATGCCTGGCGTGGCGGGTGGTTCCACACCGGCGATGTGGTGGTACGGCATGCGGACGGCATGTTCCATTTCATGGACCGCAGGAAAAACATCATCCGTCGCTCGGGCGAGAACATTGCTGCCGCGGAAGTGGAAGCCCTGCTCCTCACACACCCGCAGGTGCGAAGCGCGGCCGTGATGGCCGTGACCGACGAAGTGCGGGAAGAGGAGGTACTGGCCTGCGTGGTGCTGGCAGAAGATGCTGTCTACCAAGATCAGGCATCGGTGGCCCGGGAGATTTTCGATTTTTGCCACAGCAATCTTGCGTACTACAAGGCGCCAGGATGGATGTGGTTTGCAGCGGAGATTCCGACCACGGGCACCCAGAAAATCCAGAAGCACCGCATCTTTGAACAGGGGATGGACCCCCGCACTCTGCAGGGTATTCATGACCTGCGCTCGCTGAAAAAACGTACATGAACATGCTGCATCTCTATCACTGTGTCAGTGCACGCTCTTTCCGTTGTTTGTGGATGCTGGAGGAGTTGAATCTGCCCTATGAACTCCACATGCTGCCGTTCCCACCAAGGGTGTTGGCGCGAGACTATCTGACGGTCAACCCGCTGGGCACGGTGCCCTTATTGCTGGACGGCGACGTGCGTCTGACGGAATCCGCAGCCATCTGTGAGTATCTGGTTAGGCGCTATGGCAACGGACAGCTTGACGTTCCTCCAGATGACCCTGAATTTGGACGCTATTTGAACTGGCTTCACATGAGTGATGCAACGTTAACCTTTCCGCAGACGCTTGTGTTGCGCTACCGCTTCTTCGAGTCTGCGGAGCGCTTGCAACCTCAAGTTGCGGAAGACTATCAGCGTTGGTTCCTAGCGCGATTGAAAGCAGTAGACAATAATTTTACGCATGGCCAATTTTTATGTGGAGAGCGGTTTACTGCCGCAGATGTTGCCGTTACGTATGCTTTACAGCTAGCTAGCCATTTAGGGATGGAGCCAAGCTTTCCGGCTGGGGCCGCTGATTACTGGCAGCGAATGCAGCAGCGCCCGGCGTTTGTCAATGCCTTAAAAATCGAAGAACAAGCTGCATTGAGACAAGGAATATCGCCAACGCCTTCTCCCCAAATCCGTCCATGACCTCAGTTTGCGGCAAGCTGTCAAATCCGTGCAGACTGACTTCTGCACTCCAAAAAATAGGCCGTTGTTGCAAATCAATTTTTGGGTGCTCACCTCAATTGATTTGCGCAACAGAGCCTGTGTTACTTGAAGCATGCTCCATAAGAAGCTCGCCTCAACCCGCCGATCTTGACAGATTACGGCTGCCGCAACGCGGATCGTCTTGTCTAGCATCGATTGGGCTTCAGGTGAAAGGCTCGATGTCGGCTAGGTATTCGGTCAGCTCGGCATTGCGTCGCTTGCCATCGAGGCCGTGGTGAATCTCGCGATGGCAGGTTGGGCAGATTGCACCAACGAATCGTGGGTGGTCTAGCCCCCCATCCGAGACGCGGGTTGTATGGTGGGGCTCCAGGTAAGGGCTGCCATCGACCCGCTTGAATGGCGCAGGCTCGTGACAAGACTCGCACTCACCGCGCGACCGCAGGAGCACATAGTCCTTAACGGCTTTGCTTCGGGCATACAGCTTTCTCTTGGCCTCCTTGCCACCGCTTCCCTCATTGGCGCCAAATGCCGATAGAGCTCGTTTGCGAGCTTCTGCTAGGTCCATCAACGATGCACTTAAGGGGGGGGCGTCGATCTCCTCTGGTGGCACATCATCGGTCTCTCTGCCTACCGGGACCAAATGGAACACGATGATCTGCCGATCATTCCCATCTCGGTCTGGGCCACGTTGGATGCTGTGGTTCACATAGGTGAACTCCCCGATGTATTTCTGGCCCTTGCCCTTCCCGAGGGACTCGAACAAATGCAGTGCGCGGCCGTCTCGGGCATGGTTGGTGATCGAGAAGTTTCCCTTGGTGAGTTGCATGTCACCGACTTGCCCCTCGCCGGTGTACGAAAACACGCCATCTGCATCAAATGCATCGCGATAACCGTATTGCTCACCCGAGTTGCCAGTGAACAAGAATATCGCCGGAGTTTGATTAGAAGGAGAAATACCGCTCTGGCGACTGCCGCCGTAAGGCACATTGATGTCCGGCCAGCGGTCATAGATCTTTCCGACCACAAAGCTCGGGGCCTCATTCGGTCCACTTGCCGCATGCTCAATGGCGACGATCTCGAAGCCACGATGCTTGAGGTACTCGTTCGATTGACGTCCACCCGAAAACTCGCCCACCGGCACACCGGTCGCCATTGAGATGATCTTCTTAGGGGGATACCGAAGTCCATCATGGATCAGAGCAAACTTCTGAGCTGCACTGGTCTCCCACCCGCTCCATTCTTTCTGTACCCGCAATTCAGCATCGAACCGCCGAAGAGCATCCTCAAGCACTGCTAGCTCCACATCAGGCAATACCAATTGGTCCTCCTTTGTTGCAGTTCCACATCCAGCTGAGCTGGCCATAACGAAGTCATCCTGGCACTCTGGCAGCAGAGTGATCTCGACATTCACCTTCGATGAAGTGCTTCATATGGGATCGACCTCAATACAGATGCCAAGATTTTAAATTTGAGCAATCGTCAAGGCAGTGTTTTTACTCCGCCTCGACTGGTTGCGGTCGTTCAACGCAGAATTGCGATTGGCTGCTGATGACCAAAGTAGTCATTTATCCACTTTGGAGTCCCCATGTCACCAGTTATTTGCGATCAACCTGCCTGGCTTGTGGCACTTTTGCACAATCCCGCTGCCCTAGGGGATGACGCGCAGTGCCTGCAAACCCATATCTCCTGGGTGCTGCTGGCTGGCAGCCGTGCCTACAAGTTCAAGAAGCCTTTGAGCCTAGGATTTTTGGATTTCAGCACCTTGGACCAGCGCCGTGCCGCCTGCCTAGAAGAGCTGCGCATCAACCGCCGTACGGCGCCCGGCATGTACGAGGCGGTGGTCGCCGTGCTCGGGCCAGTTCAGCAGCCGCGCCTAGTGCCGCTGGACGTGGTGCAGCAGGGCACAGAGGTGCTGGACTACGGCGTGCAAATGCAGCGCTTTGCCGACGACCAGTTGCTGGCCCAGCAGTTGGCCGCTGGCACGCTCACCAGTGCCCACCTGGACACGCTGGCACAGCAGGTTGCGCACTTGCATGCCCGTGCTTGTGTGGCCCCCGCAGGCCGCGACTGGGGAAGCTCCACGCTGGTGCGCCAGCAGGCGCAGGCCAACTTCGACAGTCTAGCCAGCGTGCTGTTACCTGATACCGACCGTGCCCGCTTGGCTGATTTGCAGCGCTGGACACAGCACGAGGGCCAGCGCTTAGCGCCGTTGTTGACCCAGCGCAAGATCAGCGGCTTTGTGCGCGAATGCCATGGCGACCTACACCTCGGCAATCTGCTGCTGATTAGCGGCCAGCCGCAGCTGTTTGACGCCATCGAGTTTAGCCAGGCGCTACGCTGGATAGACACGGTGGCCGATATCGCCTTTTTGTTCATGGACTTGCAGGCGCAGGGCCGGCCTGATCTGGCATGGCAGTTCTTGAACGGCTGGCTGGAGCACACGGGCGATTATGCTGCGCTGGCGCTGTTGCCTTGGTACGCGGTATACCGTGCCCTCGTGCGCGCCATGGTCGCGGGTCTGCGGCTGGCACAGGCGGGCGATGAGGCTACGCGTGCCGACAGCTTGGCACAGGTGCAACGCTACCTGGCGTTGGCACAGCAGTTGCGCCAACCGCGCGCGCGTTGGTTGCTGCTGGCGCACGGCGTATCAGGCTCAGGTAAAAGCCATCACAGCGCACGCCTATCCGCCGAGCGTGGCGTGGTCCGCCTGCGCGCCGATGTGGAGCGCAAGCGGCTGTTCGGCTTGGCACCCACTGCTGCCAGCGCAGGCGTTGTGCCCGGTGGCATCTACACACCAGATGCGACCCAGCGCACCTATGACCATCTGACCGTGCTGGCCGCCCAAGTCCTGAGCGCAGGGTATCCGGTGTTGGTCGATGCCACCTTTTTGTCGCATGCGCACAGGGCGCAGTTTGTGGCGCTGGCGGTGCAGAAGCAAGTGCCGTGCCGCATCCTGAGTTTTGATGCCCCGCTGGATGTGCTGCGCGAGCGCGTAGAGCGCCGCCTGCGCAAAGGCGGCAACGCCTCCGAAGCCACGCTGGCAGTGTTGGAGGCACAACTGAAGTGCCGTGAGCCACTGGACGCTACCGAGCAAGCGCTGGCCATCCGCGTGGACACCTCTCACCCCGTGGACTGGGTCGCGTTGCTGCCCACCATGGACTGATGCCTTGATGCCTGTCGGTTGCGCGGGACTGCTTTTGAATCAGTGGCAGAAAGGAGCTGAGCAATGACCGAGCGGATGAATCCAGCAGCGCCACTGACCATGAGCAGCCAGGAGATTGCGGATTTAGTGGATGCGCGCCACAACGATGTGGTTGCCACCATTGAGCGTTTGTTCACGAAGGGGCTTTTACGGTCAAGTCGTAAAACCCGGCGCGAGGAAACTGGGGGCCGACCGATTGATGTTTACGACCTGATCGAGCGTGACACGCATTTGGTGGTGTCCGGGTACAGCGACGAGCACCGTGCACCGTGCACGGGTCATTGACCGTTGGCAGGAGCTGGAAGCCAAGCAAGCCCCCGCCGTACCGCAGACCATGGCCCAAGCACTGTGCCTGCCTCCTGAGTAGCTGAGGTAGCAATGCATGGGGGGAATACGTGGATCGCTACTTATCCGAACCTTTGAAGCAATCATCTTCCCAAGTTCTGTCTGCTGCAACATCAAGTGCATGGCATGTTCTGTTTTGTCAGGTTCACATGGGCTTGGGTTTTATGTGTCGGTTTTAGGGGTGACTTGTCGGTTCTTCTTGGGGCGTCCGCCTTTTTTGCCGTTGCGCCGATTCGCAGCTTTGCTGCGCTGGGTTTTCGGACCCGTTGAAAAGCCGCCGTGCAGCTTGCAGCGTCCGCCGCGATACAGCACTTTGCTTTTGCAAAGGGTGCCTTTGCGTGTTTTTGCGCCGCAGCAGTTGCTGTAGAGGAGGGATGGTGTGTGGGGTTGGCTAACCGCTCTCGCAAGCAGCGGCGCATGATCAAGCAGATGTTTCTGGACTTGCAGGCGCTGGGCTATACCGGCTCCTACAACCGTGTCGCTGCCTTTTCCAGAGTGTGGAAGGCTCAGTGTCATGTGGCTGAGCAGACATCAGGGCCAGGCGTTTTTGTGCCCCTGATCTTCGGCGCTGGAAAAGCCTTCCAGTTTGATTGGAGCGAGGATTGGGCTGTCATTGCAGGTGTGCGCACCAAGGATTGATGCGCAAACTGGGAAGTGTTCCAATTAATAATTGTGTAGGAGCCCGAGGGTGAGGGCTATACGCTTTTTTGTTTCCCTTTGCTGTTTTCTTGTATGTCGCTTTCTTCGTCCCCATCTCTTTCCGTCAGTCAAGCTTTGCAACGTCTGGCTGCCATGCCACGCTTTTCCCTTGGTCACATGCCCACGCCTTTGCAGCCATTGCAGCGCATCACATCTTATGTTGGAGGCCCCCGCATCTGGATCAAACGCGATGATTGCACCGGGCTGGCCACCGGGGGTAATAAGACGCGGAAGCTGGAAGTACTGCTGGGCGATGCGATGGCGCAGGGTTGCGATACCCTGATCAGCCAGGGCGCGCTGCAGTCCAACCATGCACGCCAGGTCGCGGCAGCGGGGGCAGTAGCAGGATTGAAGGTGCACTTGGTGCTATCAGACGCTGTGCCAGACCGCCAGGCCGATTACGCGCGGCTAGGCAATATCCAGTTGTGCCGATTGCTGGGGGCGCATGTGCAGGTGGTGCCTGGCGACAGTGATTCCGATGCGCTATGCGCGCAACTGGCCCAGGATTTGGCTGGGCAGGGCGCTAAACCCTATTTGATTCCCATGGGAGGCTCCAACGGCATAGGGGCGCTGGGCTATGCCAGTGCATTTGCCGAAATCGCCACCCAGATGCATGCACTGGGGGAACCACTGGACGCCGTGGTGCTGGCCACGGGCAGCGGCGGCACGCAAGCTGGTTTGATGCTTGGTGCAGCGCTGATGCAGTGGAGCGGACAGATTTATGGCGTTAGCGTCAGCCCTGACTACGCCTTGGCAGAAAAACGTGTGGGCAAGGCACTGGATGAAGCGTCTGCCTTGCTAGGGTTGCCCACAGAGGTGGCGCGCAGGGTACCTCTGATTGTCGATGAAGCCTTTAAAGGCCCGCACTACGGCGTACCGAATGCTGCAACCTATCAAGCGCTCGAATTGGCAGCGCGCCAGGAAGGTGTGCTGCTCGACCCTGTGTATAGCGGCAAGGGCTTTGCTGGTCTGCTGGCAGCTTGCGCAGCAGGCGGTCTCCTGCACGGCGCGCGCAGCGTGGTGTTTTTGCATACAGGAGGTGCAGCAGCTATGTCGGTTTATCCCGAAGTGGGTGCTACAGCAATACTGGCATAGTGCCTGCTTCGCACTTTGCGTTAGGTGTGATGCTCAAGCGCGCACAGTATTAACTGTGACTAGTGATCAAGCACTGATAGAGTGTTTGCGCTCGTGGGGCGGGAGCGTTCATTAGGTCCAACTAAAGTTTTTCCATTTCCCAGGAAAAAAGCCAAAGGGCAATTTCAGTAATCAGGAGTACAACGAATGAAGCGACGTTTGTGGATTGCAGCGGTGGCCAGTGCCGCCAGCTTGATGATGGTCAACGGTGTGGCGCATGCCGACCAGATCGATGACATCAAGAAAAAGGGTGAGCTGGTGGTGGGCGTGTTGGGCACCGATGAGCCCATGAGCTTTATCGACCCCAAAACCCGTGAGCTGGTGGGCTACGACGTGGATTTGGGCAAGGCCGTAGCGGCCAAGCTGGGCGTCAAACCCGTTTTCAAGCAAATCACGATTGCCGCACGCATTCCTGAACTGCAGCAAGGCCACATCGACTTGCTGGCCGCTTCGCTGACGCACAGCAAAGAGCGCGAAGCACAGATCGACTTTTCGCTGACCACCTTTGTGACTGGCACCAAGGTGCTGGTGCGCAAGAACAGCGGCATCAACGATGTGCCAGAACTGGCGGGCAAGCGCGTGGTGACTGCCAAGGGCAGTTCCATGGAAGTGAATATGCGCAAAGCGGTGCCTAGCGCCAACATCATCACGTTTGACACATCGCCCCAAGCCTTCGTGGCCCTGCAACAAGGCAAGGCCGTGGGTTATGTGAATGAAGATGCCAGCTTGGCCCGTTCTTTGAACCAGATTGGTGACAAGCGCAGCGACTACAAGATCTTGCCCACCAACTTGGCCGTGGAACCTTTGGCCTTGGGTATCAAAAAGGGTGAAGCTAACCTGAAGAAGGTGGTGGATGAGGCCCTGCGCGAACTGGAAGCCAGCGGCAAGGCTGAAGCCTTGTACGAGCAGTGGTTTGGCCAGCAAAGCGCGCTGAAGATGCCCAAGCGCGAGTTCAAGATTGAGTCCGACAAGATCGATTGATAGCTGAAAGCACCGCTGTTGCATCTTCGTGATGGGCGGCGGTGCCTGCAGTTCCGCGCTTTCAGCGCTATGGCACAAAGCGCGCCTTGGGGTGCGCTTTGTGCTCTGTGAAGCCTCACAGAGAAGTTATGACCACTTTTGATGTTCAGATGCTGCTGACAGGCCAGTACCACGAGATGCTCGTGGCCGGGCTCAAGATGTCCTTGCAGTACTTGTTGTATGCGTTCGTGATTGCATTGCCGCTGAGCCTCGTGATTGCGCTGTGCCGCCTGTCACCGTTCAAAGCGTTGAACTGGGTGGGTGCCACCTATGTGGAAGTGGTCCGCAGCATTCCGTTGTTGGCGCACATGCTGTTTTGGTATTTTGGCGTGCCGGAGTTGCTGCCAGAGAGCCTCAAAGAAGCCCTGTACAACGGCCCGGTCGAATCGATTTGTGCGGTCTTGGCGCTGGCGTTCTACACCGCAGCCTATATGGCGGAAGATATTCGCAGTGGCATTCGCGCCGTGCCCACGGTGCAGACCGAGGCCGCGCGCGCGCTGGGGCTGAGTTACGGCAGCACCATGCGCTTGGTGATCTTGCCGCAAGCCCTTCGCCTGACCGTGCCGCCTCTGATCTCACAAACCTTGAACATGTGGAAGGGCACCTCGGTGGCCACCGTGATTGGTGCTTCTGAAATGATGTACCAAGCCGGCCAGATTGAGAGCCAGACCTTCCGCAGTTTTGAAGCCTTTGCCTTTGTTAGCGTCGCCTATTTGGCGGTGTCACTGCTGATTACCTTGGCCGCCAGTTGGTTCCAGCACCGCTATCCGGTGCGCACCATGTAAGAGGAACCTATGCTGGAATTGATTCAAGAATATTGGCTGTATTTTCTGGTGGGACAGTACCCCAACGGCCCTTTGGGCGGTTTGGCGCTGACCGTTGTTTTGGCCGCGCTGGGGCTAATCTTGTCGCTGCCCCTGGGTCTGCTCTTCGGCCTGATGCGCGTGTCTCCCTACAAATGGGTGCGCCTGCCCATCACAGCCTTTGTGTATGTGGTGCGCGGCACGCCGTTGCTGATGGTGGTGTTTTGGGCCTACTTCTTCTTGCCCACCGTGACGGGGGTGAAGACCGACCAGTTTTGGACCATGCTGATTGCGTTGGTGATCTTTGATGCGGCGTATCTGGCGGAGATTGTGCGTGCCGGCATTCAAGGCTTACCCAAGGGGCAGATGGAATGCGCTCGCTCGCTGGGCTTGTCGTACATGAAGGCGATGACCACCGTGGTGCTGCCGCAGGCGCTGCGCAATTCGCTGCCATCGCTGGTCAACCAGTTCATCTCCACCATCAAAGAAACCTCGCTGGGCTACATCATTGGCTTGGCGGAGGTGAGCTTTATCGCCGCGCAGATCAACGCGCTGGTGTTTACCAAGCCGGCGGAGGTGTTTGGCATCCTGGGGCTGACGTATTTTGTGTTGTGCTTTGGCCTGTCACGGCTGGCGTATGTGTTGGAGCGGCGCTTGGTGCGCCAAGGTTTGGGAGCAAAATCCGTGAAGGTGTCTGCATGATTGAGTTGCGCAATGTGAACAAGTGGTATGGCGACTACCAGGCGCTGGTGGAAGTGAACGAAACCATTGCCACCGGCGAAGTGGTGGTGGTGTGCGGGCCTTCGGGCTCGGGCAAATCCACACTGATTCGCACCATCAACCGGCTGGAAGAAATTCAGGGTGGGCAGATTTTGCTGGATGGCAAAGATGTGCATGCCCCACAGCAGGACATCAATTTGCTGCGCGCAGGCATTGGTTTTGTGTTCCAGCAGTTCAACCTGTTCCCGCACCTGACGGTGCTGGAAAACTGCACGCTGGCGGCGGTGCAGCTGAAAAAAATGACGGCAACGCAGGCCAAAGAGCGCGCCATGGGGCTGCTAGACCGCGTGGGCTTGGCGCACAAGGCGCAGGCCATTCCCAGTCAGCTCTCGGGGGGGCAGCAGCAGCGCGTGGCGATTGCCCGTGCGCTTACGCTGCAGCCGCCCATCATGCTGTTCGACGAGCCTACATCGGCGCTCGACCCTGAAATGGTGGGCGAAGTGTTGTTAGTGATGCGTGATCTGGCCAAAGACGGCATGACCATGATGTGTGTGACCCATGAAATGGGCTTTGCTCGTGAAGTGGCAGACCGCGTGATCTTTATGGACCAAGGCAAGGTGCTGGAACGTGGCACGCCTCAGGAGTTCTTCAGCAATCCGCAGCATCCGCGCACGCAGAAATTCCTCTCGGACATTCGCTCGCCATTCGAAAAGGCCTGATAGAGCGTCTAGTACGGCAGTGGTCCAACGGCGCAGAGTTGGCAAGCGCCGCCAGCAGGCAATGCAGCGCCTGGAGCGCATCAAGTTCGCCAAGCGCCAGCGCGAGATAGGCGCAGCCGTACAGCAGCACCTGAACCAGCAGCAGAGAGGTGCAGAGCAATGAGTGCACTGATGCACCTAGCCGCGCCATTGACCATGAGCAGCCGTTAAATTGCGGAGCTTCTGGAAAAGCAGCACAACCACATCAAAGTGAGCTGCGAAAGGCAGCCGTGAAGGGTGCCATTGCCCCCCCTCCGCATCGAGGGAGTTCACCCATAACGGCAACATGTACGCCGAATACATGCTGAACAAGCGTGACAGCCTGATCCTGGTGGCGCAGAACTGCCCAGAGTTCACCGAGCAATTGACGGAATATGGCGTGATTCAACATCCACCAATGGTGGATGTTGCAGATCACAAGCGTCAGATGGTTTGCGGATACTAACTTTTGACAGCTTAAGTTACATACTGATGGCACAGCTATGCCCGGAATTCACAGCCTGGCTGGTTGACCATTGGCAAGAGTTAGATGCTAAGCATCCACCTGCAGTAGCGCAGTCTGTGGCTGAGTTCCGTGTAAATACTTGGCTAAGTTGCATGAAGCCAGCTCAGGTTTTTATCCGGACCTTGAAAGCAATCAACTTCCCAAGCTCTGCCTGCTGAAATATCAAGCACATGGCATGTTAACTTTTGTCAACATCACATTGGGTTGGGTTTTTACGCGTCGGTTTAAGGGGGGACTTGTCGGTTCTTCTTTGGCCTTCCACCTTTTTTGCCGTTGCGCCGACTTGCAGCTTTACCGCGCTTGGTTTTCGGGCCCGTTGAAAAGCCGCCGTGCAGCTTGCAGCGTCCGCCGCGATACAGCACTTTGCTCTTGCATGGGGTGCCTTTGCGTGTTTTTGCGCCGCAGCATTTGCTGTGGAGGAGGGGTGGTGTGTGTGGTTGTGTATTTGGCATAGAAACCTCGCAGAGCTGTCAATGAATAGGCGCAGGCAAATTCATGAAGCCCTGGCTTTGCGCAGCCACCATGTCAAAAGCATGCGCTCCAGCGGCACTGCTTCTGGGTAGCAGGAGCTTTCAGAACATGCTGGCGCAAACGGTTCTGTGTGCACTCTGGTGCAAGGTGCTGCCGTTGGTAGATGCACCGACTTGATAGAGCGATCCAGGGCAGCAACAAGGGCGGTGCTGGCGTGGATCTGCAAAATCACGTGATGTGCAGCGAACCCTACAGAGCATAGGGTTCGCATCCGAAATCTCATGCTGGGCAGCGCCACACTGGGGAAGACAACCGGAAGTACCACGCGGCGTATTTCAGGCACGTTCGTAATATCCGGTCCTATAGCTTGGTGCGTGGCATGAGAGGGCGCAGTGACGTGTGCACGTCGGTACTCTTCGCTTTGGCGGTAGCGTTCAGCCGCCGCACCCCGCATGTTCTGTATGGGCTTGGTAAAAATCTCTGCCATCGTCTTCATCCGCCGATTGCGGCAACGAGGGCGAGCAGGGCGCATGACGGTGCTGGACTGGCTGATCATCGGCGCCAAGGCAGCATAAAACTGCTGCGGGCTGTCTTCAATGCAATTGCGCAGTAGCTGCGCCACGCTACTTTTCCACATCGGGTCATTGCGCTGCTGCAGCTCGCGAATGACGGTGCGCGCCATCTCTTGTGCATCCAGTATCTGCCCTGTTGTATCAGGCAGGCCCAAAGCAGCTGCACTGCCTTGCATCGCCTGCTCAAACCGAGCAAGGCGTGCACGCAGATGTGCTTTGCCGCCTAGTAGGTCAGAGCCCTGCATCCGACCTTTGACCAAAGGCACGATCAGCACATGCATGTGCTGGGCGCTTTCATCGTTGTGAACGACGGCACTCAACAGGTTGGCTGAGCCAAATTCACCCCCCAGCCATTCCAGAGCGGATTGGAAGTACGCGCACGGCGTGTCTTGAATGCCCACAGGCAAGCTGACCAGGGCCTCAATCAGGCGCACGGCATCCACGCGCAGTTTGTCAATGCCCGCAGCCTTCAATTGTTTTTTGTAAGCCGTGTCTACAGCCTGGGCTGAGTGGGAGCCCAGAAGGACTTTGTTGTGGTGCTGCTGGCCGGGGGAGATGTTCGGCGTCAAAGCCAGCTCTCGCAGATTGTGGCGAGCAGCCCTGAGCGCTGCCGTTGGGCCCTTGAGCTTGCCAAAGCGCAAAAACATATTGGCAGGCCGTGTGCGGTGAGCCATTTGCACACCAGCCCCTCAAATGAATCCAGCCGTGACGAGCACGGCTGTGATGGAGAGGGCCTGCAGGCGCATGGCGGTGCAGTGATTTAGTGGATACCCAAAACGCGGCGCAACTCGGCGACCGACCACGCCAAGCGATTGTTAATGCGGGCAGGGCGCAGCGGCCCCGTTTCCTTGCAGGCCCACAGGCGCAGGGTTTGCTCAGAGCGGTTGAGGTGGAAAGCCGCTTCAGCCGTGGTGATGTGGGAGCGGGTTTCTTCGTCCAGGCGGACTGGGTGTGTAACAAAGTAGGCCATCGTGGTATTCCTTCGTATTGAAGAAGATGTGATGGCTGCGACTTTGAAAGCCACAACGAACATGAACCCCCTACATGTTCGTTTTTTTATTCAAGTAGGAAAACGGGTCTTTCTCACCCAGCCGGTGCGACAAGTCCACGCGCAGCGCCACCTCAATGCGCTCCAGCGCCAGCAAACGCAGCTTCTTGTCAAACACGTACCAATCCACCGCATCGTGAAACCGCGTGCCAGGCTTGAACGCATCCAGCACCGGGCGCTCCACCTGCACTTTTTGGGGTTTGTGGCCTGTTTCTGCATCCAGCGGGCAAAACGGCTCGCCGCGTACCCGAAAGTCGTACCAATAACCGCTCAGTCGGTGTAGCCAATGCGCTCCAGATAGTCCGTGGCCTTGGCCACATCGCCAATGTGCATGCCACGGGTTTGCAGTTGCGCCAGTTGATCGGCAACGCTGCGCAGGGTTTGGAATACGCCCTGTGCAGTGTGCAGCGGGTCAGGCCACTTGTTGCACCAGTGCCTCCGCCAGACGCGCCTGCACTACCTCGCGCTCGGCCAGGCGCTGGCGCAGGTCGGCGCACAGGCGGCGCAATTGCGTCACGCGGGTGACGATGCGGGATTGTTCGGCGAGGGGTGGAAGCGCAAGTACGTACCGATCAAGCGCCTGTCCAACAAAGTGCTTGATCGTGGCCCCTGTGAAGTGTTGGTTTAGATTCCCTGCTCTTGAATCTGACTCCAAAGCAATTGCGATTAATTCAACCGCAATGCCACCTCGTGGACGAACCCGATGCAGCGCTTTCTGAAAATACATCTCGCGATCTGGGTCACGCCATATTGCGCAGCGCCCTGGATACCCTCCTTCACAAATAAGCAAATCGCCTGGCATCAATCGAAACTCAGCAAGCTCGCTGGCTTCCAAGCTGATCTCTTTGATGTCATCAAGATCGATGTGATGCCACTGAACATTGGTGTTGCGTAGGTAGGGATACCGTTTTCCTGAGTTCTTTGCTTTGTCCAACATCTTGCCAAGTCGGCTGTCAGCGATGCTCGCAAGTCGCACCCACTCCCACCCCACCGGTAATTCAAACGGCTTTTCCTCGTCCGTCACCGGTGGCAGCGGTTTGTCCTTTTTGATCTGGCCTGCGGCAATCAGCCGGTCTTTTTCCGCCCGAATCTTTTGCAGCAGCACGCTGGCGGGTTCATCGGCCGGGTCTTGCGGCACCAGCAGGCCGCGCACGGCCTGTTGCAACACGGTTTGCTCCAGCGCGTCGATGGCCTGGGGGCGGTCCAGCAGCAGGTCAAAGTGCTGGGCCACGCGCTGCCAGTTATTGGCCAGTTCTTCGGGCGTGGTGCTGGCGGTGAGCGTGCCCAGCAGGGTGCTGAGCAGTTGGGCGTGCTGCGTGGCCTCCAGCTGGCCCTTGGCCTCCAGCGCATCGCACAGGCGCATGAGTTCTTCGACGCGGGTGACGATGCGGGATTGTTCGGCGAGTGGGGGGAGCGCGATGCCTAAGCCCAGCAGCGATGACCCCTTGAGGTTGTTGATGCCAATACCCGCAGAGGCTGCTGAAACAGCTTCTCGGTACATAGGACTAGCGAGGAAGACAGTGAAATAGTCTGCACTCGCAATGGGACGGATAGCCCCACAGAAAGCACCAAATGAGCAAATGAGTTCGGGACGAAATGGCGCAGCCTTTCCGACAAGATTTTTACTGCCACTGGCCAAACACACCACGTAGTCACCAGACCTCAGAATCTGGTCCTCTGAAACTAGCGAGGCTGGGACGTATACCAAGTCCTCAAAATTGACCGTACCCTGAATATTGCTCGCCCTTAAGAGGGGCAATAGACCCTCTGCGGGTGAATCCTTAGCGTCTGCTTTTTGATATGTAACGCCGCGCACCACAGTGAAAAGGTCACGGCCTTTTACCCACTCCCACCCCACCGGTAACTCAAATGGCTTTTCCTCTTCCGCAATTGCTGCCAGTGGCTTGTCCTTTTTGATCTTGCCTTCCCCAATCAACCGGTCTTTCTCCGCCCGAATTTTTTGCAGCAACACGCTGGCCGGTTCATCGGCCGGGTCTTGCGGCACCAGCTTGCCTTGCACGGCCAGTGTCAAGATCAGTTCACGCAGGCGGGCCACGCCGCCGGGGGCGGTGGCCAGTAAATTCAAATTAGATAGCAGCATGCGCTTACCCCTTAAGCGCTAGCGGTCGTTTTGACCATCATTTCTGCGCCCAGCGACTGGGCCAGAATGTGCTTGAGCTCATCGCGCAGCGCCTGGGCTTCGGTTTGCAGGCGGGCGTAGTTGGCCAGCAGCGCGTCCGGGTCGTGGCTGATCTGTTCGCCCACATGGGGGTTTTTCTGGTCCAGGTTCCAGTTGGCGGCGCGCAAGGTGTCCAGGCTGACTTTCCATGCCTGCTCGTTTTCTACGCGGCTGGCGTAGCCGTCGGCGGCGCTGCCCCACCAGGCTTTTTCCGCCTCAAATTCTTCAATGCGGATGGGCTTGGTTTTGTTGTAGTTCTTTACGCCTGCGGGGTAGCGGTGCTCGTAGTACCAGACGTGCTGCGTGGGCTGGCCTTTGGTGAAGAACAGCAGGTTGGTTTTGATGCCGGTGTAGGGGTTGAACACGCCATTGGGCAGGCGCACGATGGTGTGCAGGTTGCATTCGGTGAGCAGCTTTTCTTTGATGCGGCTTTTGCTGCCTTCGCCAAACAAAAAGCCATCGGGCAGCACCACGGCGGCGCGGCCCCCGTCTTTAAGCAGCTTCATGATGAGGATCATGAACAGGTCGGCCGTCTCGCGGCTGCGCAGGTCGGCGGGAAAGCCGTCTTCAATGCCGGGTTCCTCGGTGCCGCCAAAGGGCGGGTTGGTGAGGATGATGTCCACCTGATCGGCCCGGCCGTAGTCGCGCAGCGGGCGGCTTAAGGTGTTGTCGTTTTGGATTTGGCTGGGCACCTCAATGCCGTGCAGCATCAGGTTGGTCACGCACAGGCTGTGCGGCAGGGGCTTTTTCTCGACCCCGCGCACGGCGGTTTGCAGCAGGGCCTGCTGCTGGGGCGTTTGGGCTTGCTGGCGCAGGTGCTCAATGGCACAGACCAGAAAGCCGCCGGTGCCGGTGGCGGGGTCCATCACCGTCTCGCCCAACTGAGGGTTGAGCATGTCGGTCATGAACTGGGTGACGGCGCGGGGGGTGTAGAACTCGCCCGCGTTGCCGGCGGCCTGCAGGTCTTTGAGCAGTTTTTCGTACAGGTCGTTGAACTGGTGGCGCTCGGCCTGGCGGTTGAAGTTGATGACAGCCAGCTTGTTGATCACCTGGCGCAGCAGGTGGCCGCTTTTCATGTAGTTGTAGGTGTCGTCAAACACGCTGCGCAGCACATAGGCGCGGGGGTTTTGCGCAATGCTGCCGGGCAGGTTGCCTAGGGTGGGGATGAGCTGGTTGTCGACAAAGTCCAGTAGCGCATCGCCCGTCATGCCTTCGGCATCAGCCGCCCAATTGCGCCAGCGCAGGGGCTCGGGGATGGGGCTGTGGTAATCGTCTTTGGTGAATTCCAGCTCTTCTTCCAGGGCGTCAAACACTTTCAAAAACAGCAGCCAGGTGAGCTGGGACAGGCGCTGGGCATCGCCATCCACGCCACTGTCCTGGCGCATGATGTCTTGGATGGATTTGATGATGGAGGACAGGTTGGACATGCGGGAATACTCTGAAATTCTGAATAAAAAAGGACTCTAGCGCTTATCTATCAAGCGCTGGTAGCTATGGTTTTAGGATTTTTTAGCGGCCTTTTTAGCTGCCTTGATGGCCTTGGCCGGTTTGACTGTTGTCACTGCTTGGACTGCAGAAGCCTTTGCGGCGGCCGAGCGCGAGGGCTTGCGGGCCTGGCGGGGGCTTGGTGCGGGCGTTACCGCAGGAAGCCGTGTTTGATAGAACTGGCCTTGTGCCTTGGCTTGCGCCAGATATTCGCCATAGCTTTCTCGGTAGCCTGGGCCAAGATAGGCCACCGTGCCGAGAAGGCCATCCGTGACAATGCCGCCGGCGTATTCCATCAAGGCGGTTTGCAGCACCAAACCGCTGCACCCTGTCATATCGCGCAGCCGCGTGGTCAGTGATTTGACGGCATAGGCTTGGGCGTTTTCATGCACCGTGACGGGCAAAAAGATGCTGTAGTGCGCGGTGTCGCGCAGGTACACCCAGCGCCCGGCACGCATGCTGACTACAGCACTTTGCACATCGTCTGGCAGCGGATCGTTGGCTTGGTGCAGTGCTGCCAAGGCAGCTTGCAGCACGTGGGGGTGCTCCAGCATCCAGTCCCGCGCCTGCGTCAGCAGGGCCAGGTATGGCACTTCGCCAGATTTAGGCTTGGGAAAACTGGGATGTGCGACCACCACTACCAGCAAACGCTGGTAGTGGTGGATGAAGTGCAGCGCAGCTTCTTCGGCAATCAGGTGAGGCATGTGTTACTAATAAAAAGTGATTCCAGCGCTTATCAGGCAAGCGCTAGCAGCTATGTTTTTTAATCAAGCGCGTGCGGGCTGGTAAATGGCACGGCCCAGTTGGGCCATGGCATCCTGGTACTGGCGCTTGCTGCCGCCAAAGCTTTGCATCAGCTCGACCGGAGAGCCCATCTGGGTCAAGGGCTGGACCTTGAGCACATCGGTATTTTCAATGGCGGTGATGCCTTCGTCGGCGTATTTGTCGATCAAGGCGTCCAGCACTTTACGGGCAGTTTCACCATATTTGGCGTAAATGCCATCGTCGGCCAGCTTCTTTTTGGCACGCTTGGCGCGCTCGCTGCGGGTGAGGATGGGCTGGTCATACGCCACATGCAGCAGCACATCAAAGGGGTCTGCCCCTTGCAAGCTGCTGCCATCGCCTTTTTCCTGCGCCAGCTCTTCGGCCAGCACATCCAGCAGCACGCCGTGGTGCTGCAGCTCGTCGATCAAGGCTTGCTTGCGGCTGGCGCTGCTCCAGGCCTGCAAAAAGGCGTCCAGCGAGTCGTATTGCTTGGCCAGGTTGATGCGGGTGAAGTCTTTGAGACTTTCTGTGACCAGCTTGCCGTGGGCATCCAGGTACTGCACACGCTCGCGGGCGATGGAGACGGTGACGCGGTTGGCAATCGCGTATTTGCGGGGCTGGCCGGGATCGCCGATGGTGCCATGGCCACCGGGGCTGCCACCTGCACCACCTGATTGCCCGCCGTTCACGCCCGCCGGGTCTTTGGTTGCGCCACCTGGCACACCATCCACAGGCGTGCCGTCTGGCAACCATCCTTCTCGATCGATGACGGTTTCACCCTCGGCCAGTGGTTCTGGCGGTGTGGGTGGCACTACATCGTCAGACCCCGTGGGTTGGTAGATTTGCACCGGCTCGCCATCAAAATCTTTGTCGGCAAACAATTCAGTAGCGCGCTTGAAGTCCAGGATGGTGAAGAATTGCTTGCCCCGCTCTTCATTGAGGCGCGTGCCACGGCCAATGATCTGCTTGAACAGCGTCATAGACTTGATGTTCTGGTCCAGCACCACCAGCTTGCAGGTCTGGGCATCGACCCCCGTGCTCATCAGCTTGCTGGTCACAGCAATGACTGGGTCGAGGCTGTCGGGGTCGATGAAGTTGTCCAGCTCGCGCTTGCCCACCTCATTGTCGCCCGTGATCTGCATCACGTATTTGCTGCGGGTGGCGCAGATGTCCTTGTTTGCCTCTGCCAAGGCAGCTGTCATGCGCTGTGCATGGTCAATGTCTTCACAAAAGACAATGGTTTTGGCGTTGCGGTCCGTGCCCTTGAGGTATTGGGTGATCTTGTCGGCCACCACTTTGTCACGCAGGCCCAGCACCAGGTTGCGGTTCATGTCGGCGGCGGTGTAGATGCGGTCTTCTATCGGGTTGCCTGCATCGTCCAGCATGCCCTTGGGCGGGCGCCAGCCAAAGGTGTCACGGTCCAGATCCACGCGCACGACTTTGTAGGGGGCGAGAAAGCCGTCTTCAATGCCTTGCTTGAGCGTGTAGGTGTAGACAGGGTCCCCAAAATAATAGGAGTTGGAAGCGTCCTGCGTTTCCTTGGGTGTGGCGGTCAGGCCCACCTGGGTGGCGCTGCCAAAGTAATCCAGAATGTCGCGCCAAGCCGAGTCTTCGTTGGCACTGCCCCGGTGGCACTCGTCAATGATGATGAGGTCAAAGAAATCCGGACTGAACTGCCGAAACACGTCATCGGCGCCTTTTTTGCCGGTGACAGCCTGGTACAAGCCCAGGTACACCTCGTAGGCTTTGTTGACCTGTTTGCCGCCTGTGTGCTTGGTGCCACGGGTGATGGCCAGCTCTAGCGCATCTACCGAAGTGGAGCCATCGGCATCAATGCGCTCAATGCCCTTGGCGTTGGGGCTGAGCTTGGCCATGGCACCCTTGAAGGGCTTGAAGTCGCCTACCATGGTCTGGTCCACCAAGATATTGCGGTCGGCCAGAAAGAGGATGCGTTTTTTGGCACCGCTTTTGAGCAAGCGCCAGATGATCTGGAAAGCGGTATAAGTTTTGCCCGTGCCCGTGGCCATGACCAGCAGCACGCGGTTTTGGCCAGCGGCAATGGCTTCGAGCGTGCGGTTGATGGCATGCAGCTGGTAGTAGCGGGGCACGCGGTTGCTGTCGCCCTGGTGGTAGGCAAAGCCGTTGACACGGGTTTGCTCAGGCGTCCAGCCTTTCCACTGCTGATAGAGGGACCACAGCTGGGCGGGGGAAGGAAACTCGTCCATTGCCAGCTCAGTGAGCAACTGGCTGTTAAATAGCAAGCTGGCATCCCGGAACACAAAGCCATCGCCATTGCTGGCAAAGGCAAAGGGCACGCCCATGCGCTCTGCGTATTCCGTGGCTTGCTGCATGCCAGCGCCTACGGTGTGGCGGTTGTCTTTGGCTTCAATCACCGCCAGAGGCTGGCCAAACTGATAGCACAGCAGGAAGTCCGCACGCAAAGCCGTCTGCATATTGCGCTGCGCCTTTTGGCCGCGCACCACGATGCGACCGGGGGCGATGGTGTATTCGCGGTAGATCTGATCGACTTCGCTCCAGCCCGCCTGCACCACGGCTGGGCTGATGAATTTTGCACAAATGTCGGCTTCACTGAGCTGCTTCTTGTCCATGCCATCCCCGAGTCTCTGATCGGACCATTATGGCTGAAGCTGAAATCTTTCCTTACATCGCCAGGCAGGGCCGAGTACGTTAGTGAATCGCCCCTGCCTGGTTGGGCCACCCCGAGGCCGTTGAGCGGACTATTCCAGGCTACGCTGGACCAGTTGTCAGTCGCAGGTGAGCTCCAACGCCTTAAGCCTGCCACCTCACATGCAGCCGCCGGTGCATCTACTGCCCTTACTCAATCCGCTGAAATACCTGCGGTTTTGATCAATTGGGTCCAGCGCTCTGTCTCTTGCTTGAGGTGGGTGCGCAGCACCTGTGGGGTCGTGCCCATCGGCTCGGCACCGATCGCATCCAAACGCTTTTTTACCTCCGGATCGCGCATGGACTCATTGAGAGCCAGGCTCAGCTTGTCCACAATCGCCGCAGGCGTGCCTGCTGGCATGAACGTGGCAAACCATGGCGACACCTCATAGCCGGGCACTCCAGCCTCAGCCATGGTAGGTACATCAGGCAGCGATGCCGAGCGCTTCTTGGTTGTCACCGCCAGGGCACGTAGCTTGCCCGCTTGGATATGGGGGCGTGCCGATGTAATGCTGTCAAACATAAAGTCCACCTGGCCACCCAGCAGGTCCGTGACGGCAGGGCCGCTGCCACGGTAAGGGACATGCAACATCTGCACACCGGTCAGTGCCGTGAAGTTGGCACCGGCCAAATGAATGGAAGTACCGTTGCCCGCCGAAGCGTACGTGAGCTTATTCGGCGCTTTTTTGGCCTGCTCAATCACGTCTTTGACGCTCTGGATGTCCTTTTGGTTGGCGTTGGTTACCAACACATTGGGCACCACTGCCAGCAAGCTGACAGGTTCAAAGTCCTTGATTGGGTCATAGCTCAGTTTGTTGTACAGCGCGCCATTGGTTGCCATGCCGATGGAGGTGATCATCAACGTGTAGCCATCCGCAGGCTGTTTGGCCACGAAATCCGAACCGATGTTCCCGCCTGCACCAGCCTTGTTTTCAATCACAAAAGGCTGCCCCAGTTTACGACCAGTCACCTCTCCCAGGGTGCGGGCTATGGCGTCCATCGCGCCACCAGGTGGAAAAGGTACCACCCATTTGATCTGCTTTGTTGGCCATTGACCAGGATCGGTTTGGGCGAGCACGGGGGCAGCAAATGCTGCGAGCAAGGCTGTGGACACGGTGTATTTGAGCAATTGATGCTTCATGCTTGTCTCCTGGATAGGTGTTTGTTGTTGTGTGTGCGTGCAAGCCAGGGCTCAGCGGATCGACGAAGGGTGTTTGGCCAACGGGGTGACCGTGATCTTCATGTAGGGGAACAAGGGCAGCTGGCTCAGGGCCTCGTGCAGGGCATCGTTGCTCTCTACGTCGAACACGCTGTAGTTCGCGTATTCACCTACTACACGCCACAAATGTGGCCATTGGCCCTCTTGCTGCAGCCGCTGTGAATAGGCCTTTTCCTCAGCTTTGATGCGTGCAGCCTCTTCGGCAGGCATGGTGGAAGGGATCTCAACAATCATGTGAACCAGATACAGCATGTGATGTCCTTTGGGGAAAAATTTCGTGGAGGGTTTCGTGGGTGCTCAGATATGGGTCACTTCGTGGTGTCATCGCACAGCACTGAGTGCGGCCGATACCTGCAAGTGGCCTCAAACGTGGGCGATGAAGTTATGCACCGTTTGTGCAAAGCCACCTAGTGCTTCCAGATTCGACAGGTGAGAGGTTGGCAGCACCGCCAGTTGCGCGTGTGCGATGTCGACCTGCATGGCCTGGGCATCGGCCACCGTAGTGACCGGATCGAACGCCCCTGCCAACAGCAGTGTGGGCGTACTGATAAGGCCCAGGTCGGCGCGCAAGTCCGAAGTCGCCAAGGCCTCGCAGCAGGCTGCATAGCCTTCAGGGTTGATCTGTGCCAACCCCTCCTGCACGCGTTGCACCACGTCCGGCTGGTCATGAATGAAGCCTTCGGTGAACCAGCGACCGGGGGCAGAGTCGGCCAGGTTGCGCATGCTGGTGGCGCCGCCTGCGCGCACCATGGAGGCCCGCTCCAGCCAGGCCGGCTGCGTACCAATCCGTGCCGCGCTGTTGCACACCACCAGCGCACTCAGCCGTGTAGCAGCATGTATGCCCAGCCACAGCCCGGTGTGACCACCCATGGAAATGCCGCAAAACGCGGCCTGTTCCACGCTCAGTGCATCCAACAGGGCCAGCACATCCTGCCCCAGATCATCAAAGCGGTAGGGCCCTGGTGTGACCGGACTGCCGCCGTGCCCGCGCGTGTCGTAACGAATCACACGCCAGTGCTTGGCAAACTCCGCCACCTGCGGTGTCCACATCTCCAGCGTGGTGCCCAAAGAGTTGCTCAAAATGAGCGCTGGTGCGGTGACGTCACCGTCCACCGCTACCCGAAAATTGCCACGCGATGTCAGCAGTTGAAAAGGGTCATGGCCCATGGATGTTTCCTTTCGTGCGGCGGGCGTTCCATCACATCACGCTGCCAAGCCACGTGATGCACGATGGAACGCTGTGCCGGGTCAAACCATCAGGCAGCTAGGCGTGGACGATCCACAAGCTGGTTATCCACGCCATTCACCAGTGCGCTGAGCTGGATGTCGAACACAATCTCGGCAAACGGTGCGCTCAGACCTTCTGCCTGGATGCTGGCTGCATCGGTACGCTCCACCACGGCAGGCACCAGGCCTTCACGGGTGGCGTAGGCGAAGTCATCGAACACCAGCGGATCACCGTCGATGTTGATCTGTGTGGTCAGCTTGCGGTGACCTGGCGCCGACACAAAGAAATGGATGTGTGCAGGTCGGTTGCCATGGCGACCCAATTGGTTGAGCAATGCTTGCGTGGGTCCATCGGGTGGGCAGCCATAGCCCATGGGCACGATGCTCTGGAATTTGTAACGTCCTTGGGCATCCGCAATGATGGTGCGGCGCATGTTGAAAGGCTGTTGCTCGCCAGTCGGGTCGAAGTGGGAATAAAAGCCCTTGGTGTTGGCATGCCAAACTTCAACCTGCGCGCCCGGCAGGGGCTGGCCATTGGCGCCACGCACGGTGCCATGCATGATCAGCGTGTGACCATCCTTGTCGCTGCCGTCATCCAACCGTGCAAAGCCTTGCTCCACGGGGGCACCAGCCACATACAGCGGGCCCTCGATCGTGCGGGGTGTACCGTTCTGGATGCCCAGCGCAGCATCTTCAGCGTCCATGCGCATGTCGAAGTAGCGGTCAAAACCCAGACCCGGGGACAGCAGCCCAGCTTCGCCACGCGCACCCAGCTGGTTCAGATAGGCCACGCCAGCCCAGTATTCGTCGGACGTGATGTTCAGGTCTTCAATCGCCTTGTATAGGTCGGACAGGATGCGGTGAATGATCTGCTTGGTGCGCGGGTTTCCACCTGGCTGATTCAGGCCACTGGCCAGACGCAGAAAGTCCTGTACTTCGGTGGTGTCGAAGAGTTGAATAGACATACGGGTCTCCTTGGTCATCGTAGGAACGGATAGAACAGACGCGGCTTCAGTGCGCCGCCACTGCGGCACTGCGCTTTTTGTCACGGCGGAAGAACTGCACGCGGTCTTCATCCAGCGCAATCCCCAAACCCGGAGCCGTTGGCACAGCCAGCTGGAAGTCCTGGTATTGCAGCGGCTGTGCCAAGATTTCTTCGGTTAACAGCAAAGGACCAAACAACTCGGTGCCCCACTGCAGATCTCGGAAGGTGGCAAACACATGGGCCGAAGCCACCGTGCCCACCGCCCCCTCAAGCATGGTGCCGCCGTACAGCGCAATGCCTGCAGCATCGGCAATCGCGGCCACCTGTTGTGCAGCGCGCAGCCCACCCGACTGCTCAATCTTCACAGCGAACACATCGGCACCCGCTACGCGGGCCAGGGCGAAGGCTGAAGCCGGGCCGGTCAGCGACTCATCGGCCATGATGGCAATCGGGTAACGCCCCTTCAGACGTGCCAGTGCTTCGGCGGTGGCCACGGGTTGCTCAGCCAGCTCACAGCCGGCATCGGCCAATGCCGCCAGGCCATGCTGGGCCTGCAGTTCACTCCATGCCATATTCACATCGACCCGCACGGCTGCGCGATCACCCAGGGCCTTCTTGATGGCTGCCACATGGGCCACGTCGTCGGCCACAGCACGGCGGCCAATTTTGAGTTTGAAGATGTTGTGGCGACGCTGCGCCAGCATGCGCTCGGCCTCGTCAATATCCTTGGCGGTATCGCCTGAAGCCAGCGTCCAGGCGACTGGCAGGCTGTCACGCACGCGCCCACCGAGCAACTGGGACACAGGCAGCCCAGTGCGCTGCCCCAGCGCATCAAACAATGCGGTTTCCACCGCGCACTTGGCAAACCGGTTGTCGCGAATGGCGTTGTCGAGCTTTGCCATGATGGCGGGCACATGGCTGGCATCTGCCCCCACCAGCAAAGGTGCAAAATAAGTGTCGATGGCCAGTTTCATACCCTCAGGCGACTCAGCCCCATAGGCCAACCCCCCAATGGTCGTGCCCTCGCCCACGCCCACGGTGCCGTCCGAGCAATACAGCCGCACCAGCATCAGCGTCTGGCCATTCATCGTGGCCATGGACAACTGGTGGGGACGAATGGTGGGCAAATCCACCAAAAAGGTTTCTACCCGCTCAATGGCCACAGGGGCCACAGACAATTGAAGGCGTTGTGTGTGTTCCATAGCACCGATTGAACAACGCAACCCCCTGAAACATCCAACACCAAATTCGTCTTGTTAAATACCTTTTAGGTATAGTCTGCTCTTAAGTCACTAAAGATCAACCAATTCGATACTGGAAATTTCATCGAATAGTGGTTTACCCTATGGATATCCGGCAGCTCAAATACTTCATCGCCGTTGCCAGTACCCGCAACTTCACGCGTGCCTCCGAGCAACTGCACATTGCACAGCCACCACTGAGTCGCCAGATCCAGTTGCTGGAGCAGGAGTTGGGGGTGCAGCTGCTGCTGCGCAACAGCCGCCCCCTGCGATTGACCGAAGCCGGGCGCGTGTTTTATGAGCAAGCACTGCAAATCACGAACCGGCTGGACCAGCTCAAAAGCACCACCCAGCAAATCGGGCTGAACCAGCGACAAACCCTGTCCATCGGCTTTGTGGCGTCCACCCTATACGGCGGCCTTCCCGCTCTGGTGCGCAAGCTGCGCCAGCATTACCCGGACTTGGACATCCAGCTGGTGGAGCTGACCTCCATGCAGCAAATTGCGGCACTCAAATCTGGTCGTATCGACATCGGCTTTGGCCGTATACGCAGCAACGACGCCTCGGTCACACGCATCGTCCTGCGCGAGGAGCGGCTGGTTCTAGCCCTGCCACCGAGTTCCACGTTGGCAGCTGAAAACTGCCACCTCAGCCTGAAGGCTGTTCACGGCCAAAAACTCATCGTCTATCCCAAGGAGCCACGCCCCAGCTTCGCCGACCACATCCTCAGCCTGCTGCGCGACCAATCGATCCGCCCTTCGGAGATCCACGAAGTGCGCGAGATTCAAACAGCTCTGGGTTTGGTGGCTGCAGAGTCAGGGCTGTGCCTCATCCCAGCATCGGCACGGCTGCGCAACGACCTGCATTACCGTCTGATCGAAGATCAGCGCGCGACGTCCCCCATCATCTTGACCCATCGCATCAACGATAACGCTTGGTTCATCGATGCGATCAAGCGCCTAGCCACCTATGTGTACGCAGAACACCCGACCTGGCTGGGCACGGAGCACAACGCACCCTTCAGGGCAAACTCTGCCTAATACCTAGTTGTGCAAAAAACCGGAGCCACTTCAGAACGCAAATTTGCGTTCTGCATCTACTGGTTGTGTTTTCGCTTCCCTGGTTAAACCTTTATTCTTTTTGCATCAATGGGCTGGGTTTGATTTTGTGGGTCTTGCGGCTGCACCTTGGAATCTCTTTGGGGTGTGCTATGAACGTTGAGGGATGAATCGGCTGATTGGAGTTTTCTGCGAATCGTGGTTGCCTCGACGCCGTAGCGGTTAGCCAAAATTCCTGCGATATCTCGCTTGGAGTGATGGCTGCCCAGCAGTTTTTCAGCTTCATGTTTGAGCACTTCTGGTGCTGGAGCTTTGGATTGTTTACGCCGTGTTTGCGCTGATTTTTCCCCTCCCTTGCGTGCGCCGTCTTTAATGCGAGCTTCTTTGTGGCGCAAGGTTTGCACGTAGGGGCTTAAGAGACGCGCGGCTTTTTGGATGCCTTCTCTGTGCGATAGGTGCTGAATCAAGACCACGACGTGCTCGTAAGGGCTGATCTGGATGGCGTAGCTCAGCAACTCCGTTTCAGTGCACTGGGCCAGTGCTGCACTTTCTTCGGCGCAATTTTCAAGAGTCAGCAGGGCAGGCCAGGGCAGTTGGTTGCAAAGGAGCGGCTCACTAGTCGCTTGATGAGGCTTGAAGCCGCGCGGGGCTAAATACACAGGGGAACCCCACAAAGGATCTTCCCTGAGCTTTTTTCGCAGTTGCTCGGTCTTGGTTTTGATGGCCAGCAGTATGCGGGCTTGCTGGTCTGTCAAGTCCAGATCGACATGTGGAGCGCATTCAATCGGTAAGCAGTGCTGGCCTGTGCCCGTGTTGGGCTGATCAAAAATTTCCACGATTCAAGTCTCCATTTGCTCTAAGAGGTGAAAGTCAGCGCCACGAAGCTAAAAAAATGTCTTACATCCGCCCTTACATCGTCGGAAAAAACAAAACCTCGCTACGTAAAACATAGCGAGGTTTCCTTATTTCATTGGTGCCGGAGACATGAATCGAACACGCGACCTTCTCATTACGAATGAGCTGCTCTACCGACTGAGCTACACCGGCGGCCTGAAAATTATAGTGACTTTTGGTCGGCTTCGAGGTGATAACGGGTCACGCGTTCCACTTCATTCTTGGAGCCCAGTACCACTGCCACACGCTGGTGCAACTCCGTGGGCTGGATTTCCATGATGCGCTGGCGGCAGTTGGTAGAAGCTCCGCCTGCTTGCTCAATCAACCAGCTCATGGGGTTGGCTTCGTACATCAGGCGCAGCTTGCCGGCCTTGTGTGGCTCGCGCTTGTCCCAGGGGTACATAAAGACACCGCCACGGCACAGAATGCGGTGCACATCGGCCACCATGGCCGCGACCCAGCGCATATTGAAGTTCTTGCCACGTGGGCCGTCTTCGCCAGCTAGGCACTCGTCGATGTAGCGCTTCATGGGTTCGTCCCAGTGGCGCATGTTGGACATGTTGATGGCGAACTCTTTGGTGTCTTCAGGAATCTTGACGTTTTCTTCAATCAAGATGAAGGAGCCTTGCTCCCGATCCAGGGTGAACATGGAGACGCCGTCACCCACGGTCAGCACCAGTGTAGTCTGGGGGCCATAGATGCAATAGCCTGCAGCAACTTGTTCGGTGCCGGGCTGCATGAAGTCGCTGTCGTGCACGCCAGGGTGGTTGTCGTGCTTTTTGAGCACGCTGAAGATGGTGCCGATCGACATGTTGATGTCGATGTTGGAGGAGCCGTCCAAGGGGTCAAACATCAACAAGTATTCGCCCTGGGGGTAACGGTTGGGCACCACGTAAATGCCTTCCATTTCCTCAGAGGCCATGGCAGCCAGGTGGCCGCCCCATTCGTTGGCTTCAATCAGGGTTTCGTTGGCGATGATGTCCAGCTTTTTCTGCACTTCGCCTTGCACGTTTTCGCTGCCAGCGGAGCCCATGACCTCTCCCAGCTGTCCTTTGTTTACCGCGAAGCTGATGCGTTTGCAGGCGCGAGCTACCACTTCCAGCAGCAAGCGCAGTTGGGGGGGGATGCGGCCATCCACACGTTGTTGTTCAACCAAATAGCGAGTCAGACTGACGCGGCGTGTCATAAGTTTTCTCCTGAAACAAGGTTGCGATCAAGCAACCTGTTTTTAAAAATATAGCTGCTAGCGCTTGATAGATAAGCGCAAACAGTGGTTTTGATGCTTAATCGTTGCCCAATGCTCGGGAGACGATTTCGCGCACATCGTTGCTCAAGTCGGGCTTGGCGGCGACGCGTGCAATCGCTTCGCGGGCGGCAGTGCGATAGGGCTGCGCCAGTTTGCCCCAGCGATCCATGCCGCGTGCGAGGCGGGAGGCGACTTGCGGATTGATGGCGTCAAGCTCCAGCACGCGCTCACTCCAGAAAACATAGCCTGCAGCGTCCGCACGGTGGAAAGCCCCGGGGTTGGCGCTGCAGTAGCTAAAAATCAGGCTGCGCGCACGGTTGGGGTTCTTCAGGCTGAAATCGGGGTGCTTCATCAATTGTTTGACGGCAGGCAACACGTTGCCACCCCGGTCACAAGTGCCTGCCTGCAGGGCAAACCACTTGTCGATAACCAGTGGCTCGTTCTTGAACAGGGTGTGGAAGCGCTCCAGGGCAGGCTTGGCCAGCTCAGCGCCGCTGTGCACCAGCGCAGACAGGGCGTTGAAGCGATCCGTCATATTGCCTGCGTCTTTGAAGCGTTGATAGGCTTTGCCGGGCCAGATGGTATCGCCCGAGACTTGGGCTGCCAAGCACAGCATGAGCAGCGCAGAGCCTGCCAGCGCGCGTTTGCCAGAGGACACGGGGTCTGGGCGGTAAGCGCCGGTGTCGCCATAGGTTTCCAACGCCCAAGCCCAATCAGCTTGCAAGCTTTGCGCCAGCTGCAGGCGCATGCATTCACGTACCGCGTGAATGCGCTGTGGGTCAACCACGTCCAGCTGTTCGGCCATGTAGGCTTCCGATGGCAGGGCCAGCACCAGGTCTTTGTAGGCCGCATCCAGCGTGGAGTGGCGCAGCACATCACGCAGTGCATGGACAAACGCCTCGGGCAGCACATCGGCAGCGACAGGGGCATCTGACTGGATGGCCTGCAGGGCATAGCGTACTGCCAGACGCTGGCCGGCTTCCCAGCGGTTGAAGCTGTCGCTGTCGTGGGCCAGCTGCGTCAGCAATTCGGCATCGCTGAAGTCGTACTGCAGCACCACGGGTGCACTGAAACCACGCAGCAGCGAAGGCACGGGGGACTGGGCAACGTTGGAGAACACCCAAGTCTGCTCGGCTTGCGTCAGCACCAAGGTTTTGCTCAAGGTGCTTGCGCTGTCGCCTTGCAGTTGCAAAGGCAATGCGCTGCCATCTTGACCCAGCAGACCCATTTCGACGGGAATGACAAAAGGCTGCTTCTCGGCTTGACCAGGGGTGGCTGCACAGCTTTGCGACAGTGTCAGCGTGTAGGTTTGCGCCGCAGCATCGTACTGTGCTACTGCTTTGACAGTGGGGGTGCCGGCCTGGCTGTACCAGCGCTTGAATTGCTCCAAGTGCTGGGCTAGAGGGCTGGCAGGGTTGGCATCCGCCATCGCCTGTACAAAGTCGTCACAGGTAACGGCCTGGCCATCGTGGCGGGCAAAATACAGTTCCATGCCTTTGGCAAAGCCTTCGCGGCCCACCAGGTTGTGCTGCATGCGCACCACTTCAGCACCTTTTTCGTAAATGGTGACGGTGTAGAAGTTGTTGATCTCGATGTAGCTGTCCGGGCGCACGGGATGGGCCATGGGGCCCGCATCTTCGGGGAACTGCACGGTGCGTAGCACCCGTACATCTTCAATGCGTTTGACCGCGCGGGCCGAGGGCGTGCCTGCCATGTCCATGCTGAATTCCTGATCGCGGAAGACGGTCAGGCCTTCTTTCAGGCTCAGCTGGAACCAGTCGCGGCAGGTGATGCGGTTGCCGGTCCAGTTGTGGAAGTATTCGTGGCCCACCACGCTTTCCACGTTGGCAAAGTCCACATCGGTGGCCGTGGACTGGCTGGCCAGCACGTACTTGGTGTTGAAGATGTTCAGGCCCTTGTTTTCCATCGCGCCCATGTTGAAGTCGCTGGTGGCGACGATCATGAAGCGATCCAAATCCAGGCTCAGGCCAAAGCGTGCCTCGTCCCATGCCACGGAGTGCATCAGGGCGTTCATGGCGTGCTCGGTTTTTTCCAGATCACCGGGGCGCACAAAAACCTGCAGCAAGTGGTCCTTGCCCGCACGGCTCTTGATCTTTTGCTCGCGCGCCACCAGCTTGCCCGCCACCAGCGCGAACAGGTAGCTGGGTTTTTTGTGCGGGTCAACCCACTTGGCAAAGTGGCGCCCGTCTTCCAGATCGCCGGAATCGACCAAGTTGCCGTTGGACAGCAGCACCGGGAAGGCATCTTTGTTGGCACGCAAGGTCACGGTGTACATGGCCATGACATCGGGGCGATCCAGGAAATATGTGATGCGGCGGAAGCCCTCGGATTCGCACTGGGTGAAGAACGTGCCTTCGCTCACATACAAGCCCATGAGCTTGGTGTTCTTGTCTGGCGTGCAGGTGGTGAAAATTTCCAGCTCGACGGGCTCATTGCCCTCGGGCAGGTTTTCCAGCACCAGTTGGCTGCCGTCCATTTTGAACGAAGTGCCAGCGCCGTTGACCATGACGCGCGCCAAGTTCAGCTCATCGCCATCCAGACGCAACGCCTGTGCAGGCACGTCAGCGTTGCGGCGGATGCGCATCTTGTTGAGTACGCGGGTTTTGGCTGGGTCGAGGTCGAATGTCAGGTCGACGGTATCGATCCACCAAGCCGGTGCTTGGTAGTCAGCCCTTTGAATGGCTGTGGCTTGTCCTTCACGCAGCATGTGATCTTCCTTTAAACGCCTTGCTTGAGCGAGGCTTCGATGAACACGTCCAAATCGCCGTCCAGCACTTTTTGGGTCGCTGAGACTTCTACGTTGGTGCGCAAATCCTTGATGCGGCTGTTATCCAGCACATAGGAGCGAATCTGGTGACCCCAGCCCACATCGGTCTTGGTGTCTTCCAGTTTTTGCTGTTCTTCCTGGCGCTTGCGCATCTCGTAGTCGTACAAGCGCGAGCGCAGGCGTTGCCAAGCTACATCCCGGTTGCTGTGCTGCGAGCGGCCATCCTGGCACTGCACCACGATGCCTGTGGGGATGTGCGTCAGGCGCACGGCTGAGTCAGTTTTGTTGATGTGCTGACCACCCGCGCCAGAAGCGCGGTAGGTGTCGGTGCGCACATCGGCGGGATTGATGTTGATCTCGATGGAGTCATCAATCTCGGGGTAGACGAACAGCGAAGAGAAGCTGGTGTGACGGCCACCCGAAGAGTCAAAAGGCGACTTGCGCACCAAGCGGTGCACGCCGGTTTCGGTGCGCAGCAGGCCGTAGGCGTATTCACCTTCCACCTTGATGGTGGCGCTCTTGATGCCAGCCACATCACCCGGCGTTTCTTCTTCCACCGTGGCCTTGAAGCCCTTGCGTTCTGCGTACCTCAGGTATTGACGCAGTAGCATGCTGGCCCAGTCGCAGGCTTCGGTGCCACCTGCGCCGGCTTGAATGTCAATAAAGCAGTTCAGGGAGTCCGCCTCTTGATTGAACATGCGGCGGAATTCCAGCTCTTCAATCAGCGGTTGCAGCTTGGCAGCTTCTGCCTCTATGGTTTCCAGCCCGGCCTCGTCGCCTTCTTCCTTGCTCATCTCAAACAACTCAGCGTTGTCAGCCAGTTCGGCTGTGAGCTTTTGCAGTGTCAAAACGACGGAGTCGAGCGATTTTTTTTCTTTGCCCAGTTCTTGGGCTTTTTTGGGGTCGTTCCAGACCGAAGGGTCTTCTAGCGAGGCGTTGACGGTGCGCAGTCGTTCAAACTTTGCATCGTAGTCAAAGATACCTCCGGAGTTCTTGTGTCCGAGTGGACAGATCGGCGAGTGTGGCTTCGATTTGGTTGACGCGTTCTGCTTCCATGACTGATTCCTATTGTGTTGTTCGTGCGAGCAGCTGGGATATCAATGCCCATCAAGACACGCCAAAGCTGCAAAAAGCGTGATTTTCGCATGTACGCAGAGGTAGTGCCCTTAATAAGGCAGATGAGTTTGGGGTGAAGTTGGGCGCTGCGAATAAAAAATAGCGTGTTGCAGGGTTTTTGGTGCGCTTGCCACATAAAAAGCAACGCCACACATCTTCATGATGTGTGGCGTGCTGGTAATGGTTGCGCGCTCAGCGCTATTTTTTGGTGGGTGGTAAATCGCGTTCATCCATGATGAACGGGTTCAACTCAGCTTCCAGGCTTTGGAGGTTGACCTCTGCAGATGCTGTGTCTGTTTTCTCCGTGGAAGGCGGTGTGGATGCCGTGGCTTCCCAGTTCAGGGTCAGCCCCTCCATCAGTATTTCATCTGGTGCAAAGTGTGCGGTGCTCTGGAACGGGGAGTCATTGTGGGGATTGGGTGGTGCCAACGGTGCTTGCGCAGGCGCCGCGCTGAGCATGTCCAAGTTGGCCGCACTCAATGGCAAAGGTGTATGGTCAGCTGCCGCCGTAGCAGCAGTGCGCGCAGGATAGCTGGTTGGCGCAGGGACATTGTCAAAAACGACCTCTGGCAATGGAACTTCAGTGGGGGCGGTGCGCACCCGTCCCGGCAACTGGCCACGGCTTGACGCTGGTGTGGTTTGCGCCACGTTATAGAGCATGAGCAAGTCATCAAATGCAGACAAGTCAAAGCGCATATCGCTTTCTCTGTGGTCAGCAGCAGGCTTGCGAACAATCAAATCGCGCAGCAAGGTTTGCACTTCATCGGTAGGCCAGAGTGCTTCAATTTTGCTGAGAACCTCGGGGTGGCCGCTCCACAGGTCATACCCCTTGCGCGAGAAACCAAGGAAATCTGGCACTTTAACGTTGAAATGCGCTTGGAACTGTTCGCGCACTTGCTCAAATGTTTCAGTGCGACTGAGCCGGTACAACAGCTGTAACAGTTCGATATAGGCTAGGGGTGAAGAAGCTTGGTGCTCTGCAATATGCGTTTGCAAGATCTCGATGGCTTGGTCGTTCTCCCCAATCGAGGCATAAAACTCTGCCTGCTCTTGCACATCGAAAAGCGCTTGGGCAGTTAATACCTCGGCAATTGAGGGTGATGCCTCTGGCGAGGGCTTATGCCCAGCGAGTTGTTCGAATTCTGCGTACAGCTCTTCCGGCATCACCGTGGGTGATGACGCTTCAGCGCTGCTCCAGCTTTGTGACGCAGGTTTGCTTGCTGCCGAAGCGATTGCGGCTTCGAAAGGAGTAGGTTGCTCGGCAGCCGAGGGTGTGACCGCTGCCGCAGCAGCTTGGGGAGTAACTGCTGTGCTGCTTCGTGTGTCAATGCTGGTTGCTTGTGCGGAATCATCCACTGCAAGCACGGTATCAGCCCACGACCGCTGTGCGTTCATGCGCTCTTGTTTGATGCGTTGCAGCAGCCAAGCAATGGTCGCAAGGGCCAAAGCCAGCATGCCCAGCATGATGTGAACCCACAAAGGTAAATCTTGGTTCTGTGCCTGCACCAGCTGTGTTTGCAAGCTGATGATCTCGCTGCGATTGTTGGTCAGCTGGGACTGCAGTGTTTGCAGCTGCTTTTCCATGGCTTCCAATCGCGCAGCGTTGGCATCCAGCACCAGTTGGGTTTGGGCATCGATGCTGCTACTTGGCAGGTTCTCCGTTGTTGCGGATGTGGCAGGGACAGCGCTGCTGGGGGCGTCGAGCCCCTCAATCGGTTCAACCCGCAAACGTGGCTTGTCTTCGCTGGTGTTGACAGCGGCGGCGACGGGGAGGGGCGCAGCCGCGGACGTGTCGGCAGGTGCTGCAGCGCGCTCAGCGGAGGGCGCTGACTTTGGGGCTGTGGCAGCTGAAGCTGCGGCAACCACTTTGGGCTTGTTTGCCGCAGGTTTGACGACGCGCTTGGGAGCGCGTGGTTTTTTCTCAGGCGCTGCAAGGGCCACGGCTGCCGCGGTGGCGGCTGGCACAGGGCTGACTTGAATCTTGCTCAGATCTATCGGCGTGGTAGATGCGGCGAGCGTGTGCGGAGGATCTGCGAAAAAAGTGTAGCTGCGTGCTATGGCCCCAGCGCACCCTGCATGCAGTTTGACGGTGATCAGCGGCTCGTATACAGGGGTGCTGGTACGCAGGCGTACGGCATTGCCCTGTGGGGTGAGCGAGATCTGAGCGCGTGAAATGGCGGCATCGCCCATCCATACGTCCGCAGCGATGCAACTGCTGTCTGCTGTCTGGCCAGCATCTGGCATAACCTGAAATACCAGGTCAATCGGAGAGCCCAGTTGCACATTGCCTTGGGTATTACCCAGAGACAAGGCACTAACTTGCGATGCAGCAGCAACGCCACTGGCCAGAATGAGAAGGTCGCGAAGTTTCACAATAAATTCTTTATTGCCCAAGTATTTTGACAAGCGCTCGGTGCAGCACGAAGAGGTTGTGGCAGAAAGCTATGGACGGCACTTTAGTGTTAGTCAGAATGTGTCGGATTGTCGTACCTGTGTCATTGCTTTGGGGCAAGCACTTCAGAAAAAACGACGTTGTTGCCTATGAGGGACTGAATGTCAACGATTTATAACTTTGCACATTACCCTCTTAATTGGAAGAGGGGTTAGCCAGTGATTGCAATTGCGCTGCCAGCAGTTGGATGGAAAGCGGGGCACAGCCTTCCGCATCATTGCTGATGGTGACAAAAGCCGGTTGCCCTGCGCCCGTGATGCCGTGGATGGTTCGTGCCAGCACGTTGCGCGTGTGGCGGTCTGGGCTGCGTATTTCACTAAAAGGTTGGTGCTTTTCTTGCGCAGCGGTGTAGCCGAAAGGTCCAAAAGTGGTGTTGAGGTTCCAGCGGCACACCAGCGGGGTAGGCCAGAGTTTGCGCAGAAGGGGCAATTGCTGCTCGATAGGGGGCATTTTGCCGTGCAGGCCCAGGCACATGGTGGCCGCATTCGATTGGAGCACTTGGATGAATGCCTCTTGCAGCAACAGCGGATCGCGTACTTCGACCGCCACGATCACATTGGGTGCTGCACCCAGCGCAGCGCGGGTGGTGGCCAAGAGGGCGTTCAGCGGCTGCCACAGGTGATCCGGTCGGCGCAACAGCTCCCAAGGCAGGGGGCTGAGCTGGTAGACCAGCACGCCCAGCTTATTGCCAAGGCCTTCTAAGGCGGGTACCACGAATTGTTCGATTGTCAAGCTGGGGTTCAAAAACGCAGAGTTGCGCTGCTGACCTTGCCCTTCTTCGCTGCGCACCAGGGCATCGGTGATGACATTCGGGCACTTGACCACAAAGCGGAAGTCTTCGGGCACCTGTGCGGCCATTTGGGCGTACTGCTCGGTGCTCAGGGGGCGCCAAAAACTGCGGTCCACGCAGACAGTGCGCATCAGCGGGTGCTGGCTCAAGGCCGTGAGGCCTTTGCGCGAGAGTGTGGACGCATCGTAGACGCCATCCCACACCAACCCATCCCAGCCGGGGTAGGACCAGGTGGAGACCCCCATGCGCAGGGTGTGGGGCAAGTCCTGTGCCAGCGCCAGCAGAGGCGCTGTGGCCGCCACCGCCTGAACCCCCGCAGACTTCTTCGAAGGTCTAGCGGAAGGTGGTACAGGAGCTGGTGCGGCGCCGTCGCCAAACAAATCGTCTTGCATGAGCGGTAGAGCTTAGAGTGTTTTTGCCCGCTGAGGTATATGTGGCGTGCGCTAACAGCTATCAATTGTGTGGATATGCAATTGCTGGCAGCCGAAATGCAGCAGATGCAAATGTCTATGGCACACTTGCCCGCTTTCAGTGAACCAGCGCCGTGGGGTGCGTAACGCATGCAAAAAATCATTGGGCAAATTGCCGCAGAAATCAAAGTCAGTGCGCAGCAAGTCAATGCTGCCGTGGAGTTGCTGGATGGTGGCGCGACCGTGCCGTTCATCGCCCGCTACCGCAAGGAAGTGACCGGGGGCCTGGACGATGTGCAGCTGCGTGAGCTGGAGGCCCGCCTGTCTTACCTGCGTGAGCTGGAAGACCGCCGCGTGGCCGTGCTCAAGGCGATTGACGAACAGGGCAAGCTGACCGATGCGCTGCGACTGGCGATTGCCAATGCGCCGACCAAGCAGGAACTGGAAGACATCTACCTGCCGTTCAAGCAAAAGCGCCGCACCAAGGGCCAGATCGCCAAGGAGTTTGGCATCGAACCGCTGGCCGACAAGCTGTTTGCCGACCCCACGCTGGACCCGCACGAGGAAGCCAAGGCCTTCTGTCAGCCGGCCACGACACTGGACGATGGCAAGCCCGGCCCTGATTTCAGCACCACCTTCGCCGTGCTGGATGGCGTGCGCGACATCCTGTCCGAGCGCTGGGCCGAAGACCCAGCCCTGGTGCAAAAGCTGCGTGAGTGGCTGTGGGACGAGGGCTTGCTGCGCTCCAAGAAGGTGGAGGGCAAGAACGAGGACGACCCCGAGGTCGCCAAGTTCCGCGACTACTTCGACTACGACGAGCCGATTGGCTGCGTGCCTTCACACCGCGCGTTGGCGGTGTTCCGCGGCCGCGCGCTGGAAATCCTCGAAGCCAAGCTGGTCCAGCCCGTGGAGCCCGAACCCGGCCAGCCCAGCCTGGCCGAAGGCCGCATTGCCCTGCACCTGGGCTGGAGCCACGCCAAGCGTGCCAGCGATGACCTGATCCGCAAGTGCGTGGCCTGGACCTGGCGCGTCAAGCTCAGCCTGTCGACCGAGCGCGACCTGTTCGGCCGCCTGCGCGAAGACGCCGAGAAGGTGGCCATCAAGGTGTTTGGCGACAACCTGCGCGACCTGTTGCTGGCCGCCCCGGCCGGTGCCAAGACCGTGATGGGTCTGGACCCCGGCATCCGCACCGGGGTGAAGGTGGCCGTGGTGGACAGCAACGGCAAGCTGGTGGACACCGCCACCGTCTACCCGCACGAGCCACGCAAAGACTGGGAAGGTTCGCTGCACACCCTGGCCAAGCTGGTGGAAAAGCATGGCGTGAACCTGATTGCCATTGGCAACGGCACGGCCAGTCGCGAAACCGACAAGCTGGCGGCCGACCTGATCAAGCTGGCCGCCAAGGCGGACAAGAAGATCGAGAAGGTGGTGGTCAGCGAGGCGGGCGCGTCCGTGTATTCGGCCAGCGAATTCGCCTCGCAGGAGCTGCCCGATGTGGACGTCAGCCTGCGCGGCGCGGTGAGCATTGCGCGCCGCCTGCAGGACCCGCTGGCCGAGCTGGTGAAGATCGACCCCAAGAGCATCGGTGTGGGCCAGTACCAGCACGACGTGAACCAGAGCGAGATGGCGCGCCAGCTGGACGCCGTGGTCGAAGACTGCGTGAACTCGGTGGGCGTGGACCTGAACACGGCCTCGGCCCCGCTGCTGACCCGCGTGTCGGGCCTGAGCGCCTCGGTCGCCAAGTCCGTGGTGCGCTGGCGCGATGCCAACGGCTCGTTCAAAAACCGCAAGCAGCTGATGGACGTGGCCGGCCTGGGCGCCAAGACTTTTGAGCAGGCCGCCGGCTTCTTGCGCATCCGCGGTGGCGACAACCCGCTGGACATGACGGGCGTGCACCCGGAAACCTATCCGGTGGTGGAGCAGATCATTGCCGCCACCGGCAAGCCCGTGGACCAACTGATGGGCCGCAGCGACGTGCTCAAGGGCCTGAAGGCCGAGCAGTTTGTGACCGAGAAGTTCGGGGCCATCACCGTCAAGGACATCCTGGGCGAGCTGGATAAGCCCGGCCGCGACCCGCGCCCGGACTTTGTGGTGGCGCGTTTCAACGACGGCGTGGAAGACATCAAGGACCTCAAGGAGGGCATGATCCTCGAAGGCACAGTCAGCAACGTGGCCCAGTTCGGCGCGTTTGTGGACCTGGGCGTGCACCAGGACGGACTGGTGCACGTCAGCCAGATGAGCCACAAGTTCGTCGAGGACGCACGCGAGGTGGTCAAGACCGGCCAGATCGTCAAGGTCAAGGTGCTGGAAGTGGACGTGGCGCGCAAGCGCATCAGCCTGACCATGAAGCTGGACACTGCCCCCGCCCGCCGGGATGGCCCGCGCGACAACCGCTTTGAAGGCGCAGGCCGCAGCAACAGCCATGGCACTGCCAGCCGGGGTGGCCGCGACAGCCATGCCCAGCCTGCGCAGCAAAATGCCATGACCTCGGCTTTTGCCAAGCTGCAAGGCTTGAAAAAATAAGCGAAGGCTTGGCAAAAAAGGGCTGCACGTGCAGCCCTTTTTTGGGGGACTTGCTGCCATGCAAAGCTGCGGGTGCAGCAAAGCAGGAAATTGGGCGACAAAGCCCGTGCATTTCGCTCCAAGGAATTCGTGCTGGATGCGACATTGGTCAAATTTGGGAGCGTGCTTTCCAGGGGGCAAGGGCTATGCTCAGACAACCTTGTGCCGTTTGTCCCCCCTTGCTGCTTGACGTTTGATCTATGCATGTTGCCAAAGAACTTTCTCTGCCGTGTCAGCCGCGCGTGTTGGCGCTGCTGATGCGGGAGTTGCTTGGCGATGTGCCCAATATGCGGCGCGTGAATCAGCTGTTTGGGGGTGACCCTGTGCTGGCCGCCCAGTTGATGCAGTGTGCGAACAGCAGCGCTTTTCAAATGGCGGGGCAGGTGCGGGGGATTGCGCCGGCGATTGTGCTGCTCGGTGCGCGCCAGCTCAGAGGTCTGCTGAAGAAGGCAGAGCTGGGGTTGACGGTGCGTTCAACCGCCGGAATCGATATGACCCAATTTGCACGCATCAGCCATGCGACGGCCAAATTGGCCCGTAATTTGGCGGGATTGACGGGCCTGGATGGCAGTGCAGCCTATATGGCCGCGTTGTTGCACGCGCTGGGGCAAATCATCTTGCACCAGACGCAGCCCGAGCGAGTGGCCGTGTTAAATCAGGATGCCGGCATCTGGGATCCCCGCCGCCCACGTCTGGAGGCCAAGCACTGGGGCTATAGCGCCAACAGCACCACTGCGGCATTGCTGCGCAGCTGGAATTTGCCCAGCGATGTGGTGGCGTCGATCCAGTCGCTGGAAGCGCCGATGGCCACCGAGAGCTTTGACCCCATGGCGGGCTTGCTGCACCTGGCGGTGTGGTGCAGCCGCGCCAAGCATGTGGGCTGGAGCGAGCGCACCATGGCCGACACGTTCCCGGTGGACGTGGCGCTGGCCTTGGGCGTGGATGTGGACGTGGTCTTGCAGCAAGAGGCCATTGACTGGCACCAGTCTATGTATTGATAGCAGCCAGCGCTTGCTGCATCAGCGCTAGAGCACAAAAAGACTACATTGGCAGGCGCCGCTTGGCGTAAAAGGATGACAGGCAGGGCGGCTGCGCCGGTGCGATTCTTGGGCACCTTGATTTTGTGCACCGCCATGTCTGATCGCTCCCCTTTGTCGCCTGTCCTTCCTGGTGCCACTGCCGATGCTGTCACCCCGCCTGAAAGCCCTGCAGCGCCAGCGCAGCCGGTGCTGGAAAGTCGCGCGTCGCTGCGCCAGCCCCGTGAGAGTGTGGCCAGCTTGCAGGCAGTGGCTGCGGTATTGCCAGGCCTGCGCTGGCTCATCGGTTTGTTGATTGCCAGCATCATCATTGCAGCGCTGTATTTTGGCCGGGACATTCTGATTCCTCTGGCTTTGGCGGTGCTGGTGGGTTTTTTGCTAGACCCGGCGGTCACCCGTTTGAAGCGTTGGGGGCTGTCGCGCATGCTGGCAACCTTGTTGGTGGTGGTTTTGACTTTGGGGGCGCTGACGGGAATCGGCTTTTACCTAGGCAAGCAGGTGCAGAGCTTGAGTGCAGATTTGCCCACCTACCAAAACACCATCAAGCAAAAGCTGCGCAATTTGCGTGCGCTCAGCAGCGGCCCGAGTGTGTGGGATGGAGCTATCAAAACCTATAGCACGGTGGAGTCTGAAATTGCCAAGGCCGCAACTGCGGCAGAAAAGCGCCCGCCGCGCGTGCAGCAAGTGGAAGTGGTGCGCGATGAGCCCAAGCCGCTGGAGAAAGTCGTGCAGTGGCTAGACAAGGTCAGTGAGCCCGTGGCCATGATTGGCATCGTGCTGCTGTTTGTGATTTTGATCTTGCTCGATCGCGATGGCCTGCGTGATCGCCTGCTGCGCCTGATGGGCGGGGGCAACCTGCACGTGGCTACCGACGCGCTGGATGAGGCCTCGGTTCGGATTGGTAAATACCTGCGTATGCAATTTATTGTGAATGTGACCTACGGCATTCCGATGGCGGCGGGGCTGTGGCTCATTGGTGTGCCTGGGGCGCTCTTGTGGGGTGTTTTGGCCACGATCATGCGCTTTGTGCCGTATGTGGGGCCGATGATTGCGGCCGTTTTTCCGCTGACATTGGCATTTGCGGTGGCGCCGGGCTGGGAGATGCTGCTGTGGACACTGGGCTTGATCTTGGTGCTGGAGTTGATCAGCAACAACGTCATAGAGCCCTGGCTGTATGGCTCCAGCACGGGCCTGTCGACCTTGGCCATCATCATGGCAGCCACTTTCTGGACGGCTTTGTGGGGGCCGATTGGCCTGATTTTGTCCACTCCGCTGACGGTGTGCTGCCTCGTGCTGGGGCGCTATTTGCCGGGGTTGCAGTTTATGGAGGTGCTGCTGGGCAGTGAGCCCGTCCTCCATCCGCCGCAGCGTTTGTACCAGCGCTTGCTGGCTGACGATGTGAACGGTGCGATTGAGCTGGCCCATGCCGATATTGCCCAGCGTTTGCCTGCCAAGCCCAGTGCCCAAGACAAGGCAGGCGCTGTGGCCGATTTTTATGCCGAGGTGGGTGTGCCCAGCCTGCAACTGGCCTATAAGCACCATACCGAAAATGCCACGGCAGAGCACCGCCTGCGGCTGTTCAATGGTTGGGCAGCGGTGTTGGAAGAACTGGCCGAAGAATTCCCTGCGGCGCAGCCACCTCTGGCCGTGAACCCTGCGCCCCATGTGCTGTGCGTGGGGGCCCGCTGGGAAATTGATGCGCTGGCTGCGGACATGATGGCGCACAGCTTGCAGCTGCAGGGTGTGCCGGCCCGTAGTGCCAGCCATGCGTTAACGCCAGCACTGGCGGCGGAGGAAATGGCGGACTGGGGGCAGGCGCAGTGGCTGGTGCTCTCAACCTTTCATGCGCAGCCGCGGGCCTTGGTGCGGCAAATTCTGCGTCGCGTGCGCCGCCGTTATCCGCAGCTCAAGGTGGTGCTGACGTTGTGGAATGGCGGCCCCGCCGTGCTGCAAGAGCAGGCGCTGGCACGGCTGGGGGCTGATGCCGTGGCCACCAGTGTGCTCGAGCTGTTGCTGCGCATGGCGCAGTTGATGGCACCCGATCCGGCTCCTTTGGGTTATGTGGCAGCCGCTTTGCCCAAGGATGACGAGGCCCGTGTGCAGTTTTTGGAGCACAGCGGCGCGCTGCTGCCTGTGCATGCCCCGATGTACAAAGAGGCCGTGCTCAAAGCAGCCAACGTTTTCAATGTGAAGTACGCCCAGGTCTCTTTGGTCGGGCATGACTGGGTGTACACCCCCGGCAGCTTGCTGTCGAATACCACTCCCCCTGGCGCGCAGCCGGGACTGCCCCGGGATCTCTCGATTTGCTCGTACGTGGTGCGTGATAGCGCGGACTTGGTGGTTGAAGACGTGGCACGTGACCCCCGTTTTTCTGACAACCCCGCGTTGGTAGGTGCTGGCGTCAAGTTCTATGCCGGTGTGCCGCTGAAAACCACCAAGGGCTACATCTTGGGCACGCTGTGCATCATGCACGACGCACCGCGCACGTTGGCGGACGATGAGATGCAAGTGCTGCACGCGATGGCCGAGTATCTGGTGGAGCGCCTGCGTGCCGCGCATCTGGCCGATTCGGCCAAAGACGCAGCCAGCTAAAGCCAGGGGCAGGGCAGCAGGGCGCATGAGACCGCATTGCGGATTTCTGCTTCGCTGCGCGGTTGCGTGATGGAGAGCAGTCCTTGCCCCTTCTGGTAATTTCCATCAAATAAATATAGCGAGTGGCGCTTGATGGGTAAGCGTGAAGCGCCAATTTGGCCATGGTTTTACATGGCGGCTTGCAACATGGCTTCGTAGTCTTGCGCGCTGGCCAGGCGTGGGTTGGTGCCGTGGCAGTGGTCTTTCAGGGCACCGTCAATCACTTGGTCAAACCACGCCCGCTCTACCCCCATGGCCGCCAGCCCCTTGGGCAGGCCCAGGCGGGCGTTCATGTCGGCCAGAGCAGCGGGAATGTCACTGGCGCTTGCCAGACCCATGGCGTGGGCCATTTTTTCCAGGCGTTGCTCGCGCTGCACGGACTCCGCCTGCGCATTGAACGTGACAACTGCAGGCAAAAACATGGCGTTGAGCGTGCCGTGGTGCAGGCGTGGCTGCACACCGCCCAGGCTGTGGCTGAGGCTGTGCACACAGCCCAAGCCTTTTTGAAACGCCATGGCGCCTTGCATGCTGGCACTCATCAACTGGCGGCGGGCCTCGGCATCCAGTCCGTTGCGCGTGGCGCGCTCAATGTGGGCCCAGCCACGGGTCAGACCATCCAGCGCAATACCGTCTGCCGGTGGGTTGAACGCGGCAGACATAAAGGTTTCCATGCAATGGGCAATTGCATCCATGCCCGTGGCGGCCGTGAGCATGGGGGGCAGGCCGTAGGTGAGTTCGGGGTCGCAAATGGCGGCTTTGGGCACCAGGTGCCAGCTGTGAAAGCCCAGCTTGCGGTGGTCGTCGACGATGATGATGGCGCCGCGTGCTACCTCGCTGCCGGTGCCGCTGGTGGTGGGCACGGCAATGATGGGCGCTACCGCCTCGGTGATGCGGGGAGAGCCGCCTTCGATGGTGGCATAGGTGGTCAGTGGCCCGGGGTGGGTGGCGGCAATCGCTACGCCCTTGGCGCAGTCAATCGCGCTGCCCCCGCCCACGGCAATCAGCCCGTCGCAGCCCTGCTGCTGGTAGAGCTGGGCGGCCGCGCGCACGGCGGCCTCGGTGGGGTTGCTGGGTGTGGCATCAAAGATGGTCACGGGCATATTGCCCAGGGCATCCAGTGCTTTTTGCAGCACGCCTGCTGCTTTGACGCCAGCATCGGTCACCACCAGGGGGTGGGTGATGCCCACGCGCTGGCACTCTTGCGCCAGCAGGCGCACGGCGCCAAAGTCGAACTGAATTTGCGTGACATAGTTGATAAAAGCCATCTTTTCACTCCAAGCACCGTGTTTGCAATGGCGGGCAGTGTGGAGCAGCTGCGAGGCCATGAACACCCCGTCAACCCTGAGTTGCAGGCGCAGCGCGTCACCCAAGGGACAAGCCATTGGGCTGCAACCGCGCGGTGATTGCTGCATGATGTGCAGCTTTGTGATTGCCCCTAAACCAGCGCAGACGCTGGTGCCCTGTTGTGAACGAAGAACACGAACTCCACCATCCCTTAACCCCCGCCATGCGTGACGTATTGCGCCGCATGGCGCGCGCCAATCGGCCCCATTTGCACACCTTGACACCGCAGCAAGCGCGCGCAGCGTACGAAGCCGGGGCCGGGGTGCTGGAAATTACGCCCGCCCCCTTGTCCCGCATAGAAGATATGCGGATTCCTGCACGCGACGGGCATGCACTGCTTGCCCGCCTGTATGCACCGCGTGCGCAGGCCGAGGGCGCGCTGCCGGTGCTGCTGTACCTGCACGGCGGCGGCTTCACGATTGGCAGCGTGGCCACGCACGATGTGCTGTGCCGGGAGTTGGCCCATCAGGCAGGCTGTGCGGTCGTGTCGCTGGACTACCGCCTGGCGCCAGAGCACCAGTTTCCCACCGCCAGCAACGATGCGTGGGATGCCTTGCAGTGGTTGGCGCAGCACGGCGCCAGCCTGGGGCTGGACAGCACCCGCATGGCCGTGGGCGGCGACAGCGCTGGCGGTACCTTGGCCGCAGCGTGCGCCTTGCTGGCGCGCGATACGGGCCTGCCGCTGCAGCTGCAGGTGCTGATTTACCCCGGCACCTGTGCCCACCAAGATACCGACTCGCACTTTGCCTATGCGCACGGCCTAGTGCTGGAGCGCGCAGGCATCCAATGGTTTTTTGACAACTATGTGCGTACCGCCGCCGACCGCGAAGACTGGCGTTTTGCCCCGCTGCTGGCCCATGACGTGGAAGGCGTTGCCCCGGCGCTGGTGTGTTTGGCGGAGCTGGACCCGCTGGTGGATGAAGGCGTGCAATACGCCGACATGCTGCGCATGGCGGGAGTGCCGGTCGAGCTGGAAATCTACAAAGGCGTGACGCACGAATTCATCAAAATGGGCCGGGTGATTGCCGAGGCACGCCAGGCCCATGCCGCGATTGCAGCCGCTTTGCGTGCCGCCCTGGGCACATCGCCCGTTGTTGACAAGTAGATAAATAAGTAAGAAAGCCTTCTTTATGCGCCCCCAAGATTTTCGTTGCCACCAGCGCCTGAGCGTGCGCTGGGCAGAAGTGGATGCCCAAAAAATCGTCTTCAACGCCCATTACCTGATGTACGCCGATGTGGCGGTGACCGAGTACTGGAAGCAAATGGCCATGCCTTACGCGCAAAGCTGGGGCGCGCTGGGTGGCGAATTGTTTGTGAAAAAGGCCACCACCACCTACCACGCATCGGCCCAGATGGGCGATGTGCTGGATGTGGGTATCCGCTGCGTCAAGCAAGGCAATACCTCGCTGCAATTTGAGGCGGGCATCTTCCGCGGGCAGCAACTGCTCAATACGGTGGAGCTGGTGTATGTGTTTGCCAATGCCGATCAGCAACCCCAGCCCGTGCCCCAGCAACTGCGTGACATGCTCAGCGCATTTGAAGCCGGTGAAGACATGGTGCAACTGCGCTCGGGCAACTGGAACGATCTGGGGCGCCTGGCAGAGCGCCTGCGCATGGAAGTATTTGTCAAAGAGCAGGGCGTGCCGCGCGAGATCGAAATTGATGAGTTTGACCCCATCTGCCGCCACGTGGTGGCCGTCAACCGCCTGGGCCACCCGGTTGCTACCGGCCGCCTGGTCAGCGATGCGCCCGGTGTGGCGCGCATTGGCCGCATGGCCGTGGCGCGCGAGATGCGTGGCGGCCAGCTGGGGCGCCAGGTGCTCGATGCTTTGGTGCAAGCCGCCCGCGACCGAGGTGATCGTGAGGCCGTGCTGCATGCCCAAGTGCACGCACAAAACTTTTATGCCCGCGCTGGCTTTGTGCCCGAAGGCGAGGTATATGACGAAGCGGGCATTGACCACATCACCATGCGCTTGAAGCTGTAAAAATAAGAGCTGTCAGCGCTCAATAAAAAAGGGTTTCAGGTAGAAATGGCCTGAAACCCTTTGTTTTATGAGCGTAAGCAGCTATCAAATTCTAAAAGCTTGAACGCTGTGCGCCATCTGCACCGTCTGGTCTTGCAAGCTTGATGCTGCGGCGCTGGACTGCTCGGCCAAGGCCGAGTTTTGTGACATGGAGCTTTCCAGCTGGTGAATGGCATGGCTAATGTCTGCCATGGCCGTGCTTTGCTCGTGGGTGGCGCTGGTGATCTCGCTCATGTGCTTGGTGACATTGCGCGACGCTTGGAGCAACTCCTGCATGGCGTCCAGGGCTTGTTTGCTTTGCACCGCACCCACGCCAATCGATTGTTCCGAGGTCTGAATCAGCGCCCGGATTTCCTTGGCCGATGCGGCAGAGCGCAGGGCCAGGCGGCGTACTTCTTCGGCCACCACCGCAAAGCCACGGCCTTGTTCGCCCGCGCGCGCAGCCTCGACGGCGGCATTAAGGGCCAAGATATTGGTCTGGAAGGCCAAACCATCCACCACCGCCACAATTTCAGAAATTTTGCCGGACTGGGCGCTGATGGATTCCATGCTTTGGGCCAAGTTGCTCATCACCGTCTGGCCTTTGTGCGCGGCATCCGCGGCCTGGCGCGTCATGGCGTCAGCCTCAGCGGCCAGTGCGCGTGACTGCTCGACCGTGGCCATCACACGCGTGGCGGCGTTGGCGGTTTCTTCCAAGGCGCTGCAGGCCATTTCGGTGCGCGAAGACAAATCATTGCTGCCCAGCTCAATTTCTTGGCTGGCCGTGTGTACCTGGGCCACGCTGCGGGTGACGGTGCGCACCGTGTCGTTCAACTGCAAGATAATCGCTTTCAAATCTTTGGCCAAAGGTGTCTGGACAGATTCTTGGGCAATATGTAAATTGAATTTATCACCGTGGTGAATGGCTTGAACCAGTCCCTGTAATTCAATGCCCTGCAAAAAAGATTGTGCAATATTTTTGAGAATAAAAATTTCAACCGCAGTTTGCACCACCACAAAAGCAGCATGCAAAATGATTTTGAGAAAATCAGCCTCTGTGGTGCAGTAAATACCGTAGCCCCAAGCTTGCAGGCGGTCAAACAGAAAGTGGTGAACCGCAAAGAACGTTGCACACGCCACCACCACACGCCAGTCGCGGTAGACCATGACCAGCGCCAGCGTCACAAATACACCAAAGTGAAATTCAATGGTGCCCAGTGACACCTGAATTTGCAAAACAATGGTGGCGCAGAGCAATAGCGGCAGTGCATAGCGCGCAAACGCTGTGCCACGTGCGGTCCAGAAAATACCGGCTGCAGCGGTAATCAGCAAGGGGCTGATAATCAGTGCCGCATTCAAATCCGTATAGTGCCAGGCGATAGGGAAAGCTAGCAAAGCAGAGATGCTGACCAAAATCAGCATCAACAAGTCTGCTTGTTGGCTGACTTCTTGGGTGGCATTCTTTACGCTTGGGCGGGGGCGTGGCACACCTTGCACAAAGCCGGTAGTTGATGGGATGACCGATGAATCCATATAAAATCCCAATATTGGATTGGGTTGCTGTTTTTAATTGATTTATAAGATGCTAAATATTTACTCAAACAAATATTGAAATAATTATTCAAATTCATTTAAAAATATTGCTTTTGATCGCTAAATTTTAGCAGCGCGAAAAAACTTAACGTTTCATCGCCTGGCAAAGCATACTTTTTGACTCTAAATAATTGTCAATCACGGTTAAACGGGGAGGGCTTGGAGGTCACGTCTTGGCTGTGTCGCCACGAGCCCACGTTGCTGTGTCAGACCGGCTGGCACCCTAGGGCTGCGGTCATGCCTTTTTGCAGGGGGCAGCGAATGCTGGTGCTGTTTGCGCAGGGGGCCTCCATGGCAGTGCGCAGTGCAATGTCACCTTCCTGGATGGCTGCGCTGGCTGCGATCCAGGCGCGTGCTTAATGCCGGGTGCGGCCCCAATTCATGATGGCCGTGCCCGTGATGGCCATGGCGCCACCCAGCAGCATGGGGGGGTCTATGGTCTCGCCCAGCCAGTAGGCCGAGATCAGCACGCCAAACAAAGGCACCAGTGTGATGTAGCCGGATGCAGCCCCCGCGCCCAGGGCCTTCACGCCATCAAAGTACCACGCGTAAGCCAGCGCAGTGGCACCAAAAGCGAGAAAAAGCAGCGCGATCCAGGCGGTGGTGCCGCTGTGCACAGCGCTGGCCATGGCACTCGGGCCTTCTACCACCAGGCTGGCTGCCAGCAACATGCACGCACCGATGGTGCTGGTGACGGTGGTGGTCGACAGGGCATCAACGCCCGTGAGCATCCAGCGGCCAATCAGGGTGTAGAGCACCCAGCACACCACGCAGCCCAGAATCAGCAACTCTCCCACCCCCATGGCGCCTTGCAGCAGGGTTGCGGGTTGCCCGTGTGAGAGCACAACCACGGCGCCCGCAATCGCCAGTGCCATGCCGGTGGCGATGATGGTATTTAGGCGTTCCTTGAAAATCCAGGCTGCCATCAGCAGTGTCATGACCGGGTTGAGAGTGATGACCAGCGCGGCTTTGCCCGCAGGCAGGTGTTGCAAACCCGATAAAAAAAACGCCGCATAGCCCAAAACCCCGGTGGCGCCTGCCGCGGCCATGCCCAGCCAGCGCTGAGCACTCCAGTTTTTGAGTTGTTGCAAGCCACCAGCCCAATACAGCCAGGGGATGAGCACCAGGGCCGCGAGCAAAAAACGCAAGCTCGCACCCGCCAAAGGTGGCATGGACTGCGCAATGATGCGCCCCGCAGGCCACGAAGCGCCCCACAACACGGCCATACCAATAAGCCGCAAGTGCGGGCCAAAACGCGGATTCAATTGCATGGGCGCCACTATGCACCAGCGCGCGGCGTGGACAGGGCAAAACGTCTGAACGCGCTCGTACGCTATGAGAGGGAAATAGGCTGCTGGCGTAATGTGCGTATGCGCTGGTAGCTATGTTTTTTAAAGTGCTTGTTGGGCGAAATCTTTGCTCGTGTGCCAGCGTGCAGCAAGCCTGCGCATTTGCAGGTTGGTTACCCACAAGATGGGGCTGTGGATGTTGCTGGAGATAGAGCCCGAGCCAGCGCGCTGCTTGGTGTGCGGTCTTTGAGTGTTGGGTTGGACGATGGCTGGGTGGAAGCATCGCACCCGGCACTGTACGCACGCATAGTGCGTGCGGTCTGGGCTGCGGCTGAACTTGCTACTACTAGCGTTGCGCGGTTGGATGCGGTGCTGTTTCCGCTCAAAAAATACCCATTTCCAGACCGGCCGCCAGGCTCGCGCCCAGGTCGCGGCAGGCTTGCAAGTCGGCCTCTGCAATCTGCTTGGGGGCGGCAATCGCCTCCGGCGTTTGCGCATGGGTGCAGACAATCAGGGGCTCGGCCACGGCTTGGAGGCGCCAGCCCGTGGCAATGCGGGCGATTTGCCGCGCCGCGTTGCTGCCATCACTGCCTGCACAAATGAGCGTGGCATAAGGCCTGCCTTGGATGCGATCCAGCGCGCCGTAGTAGGTGCGGTCAAAAAAATCTTTGAGTAACCCGCTGATGGCCGCCAAGTTCTCTGGCGTGGCAAACACATAGGCATCGGCTTGCAGCACATCTTTGGTGTGTGCATCGCTGGCATGCAGCAGGCGCACCTGCAGCGCCTCGGCTGCTTGCTGTGCGCCTTGCTGCAGCGCATGCACCATTTGCAGCGTACCGCCGGTGTGCGAGTGGTAGACGATGAGCAGGGTGGAGGGGGCAGTCATGGCCAGCAGCATGGCGCAAAGTGGTGCTCAGGGCAACCAAGGCGCGCTGCACCGTTGATAGGTGTTGGTATGCGCTGGTGCAGCATGCGCCGCGTGCGCATTGTGCACCCCCCGCTGCATGTGGCGCGATGTGGTTTGTGGCGTGGCACTGCATTGGCACCGCAGAGGAGGATCTTTCTGGGGGCAGCAGCTTGCAGAGCGTGGCTGTAAGCTGATAAAAAAAGAGCTACTAGCGCTGATCTTTGCTGACTTTCCCTATGTTATCTATCGGAAATCGTTGCAAATACAGCGGTAGCAGCTCTTTTTTGGGGAGTATGTTGTTTACAGCTCTTCGACGCGACGGGCGGGGTAGCTGTCCCAGCTTTGGCAGCCGGGGCAATGCCAGAAATGCTGGCGTGCTTCAAAGCCGCAAGCGGCGCAGCGGTAGCGGCTGAGCGGCTTGCTGGCGTGTTCCAGGGCTTTTTGTACGGCAGGGTGGTGCTCTTCGTGCTCCAGTTTCTCGCCAGCCAGCCATTTGGTGGCAGCCACCAACGACGGCTCTTTGGCCAAGTGCTGCACATACCAGTCACGGCTTTGGCCCTCGCCCTCTGCCGGTGCCGTGTTCAGTGCGACCAGGGCATCAAGTAAGTCCAGCGAAGGCATTTGCGCATAGCGCGCGCGCAGCAGTTGCGCGGCAGCGTCTTGCTGGCCCGTGGCGGCAGCCACTTCCAGCATCAGCGGTGCTGCCAGTGGCAGACCCTGGGGCGTGGTTTGTGCCAAGGTTTGCAGCGTCTGCCAAGCAGCTTGCGACTGGTTCAGCCGGTGCTGAATACGCGCCAGCTCAATGCGGGGGCGTGGTGTTTGCGGGGCAATGCGCACCGCTTCCTGCAGCAGTTGGTGGGCGGTGTCCAGCTGGGCGTGGCTGGCTTGTTCAGTCGCTTGCTCGCACAGGTAGTGGGCCAAGCGCCCGCTGAAATCGCCTTGGTTGGCTGTCTGCATGCGGCGGGCAATCTCGGCCGCCTGCTCCCAATCGCGTGAGCGCTCGTAAATCGCCAGCAGGGCCAGGCGTGCTTCGGCTTCGTAGGCAGAACCTTCAAGGCGACGCAAGGCCTCTTCGGCACGATCAAGCAGACCCGCTTTCAGAAAGTCTTGCGCCAGGCCGTGCTGGGCGCGGTCACGGTCTTCACGGCTTAAATCTGCACGCGAGAGCAGGTGCTCGTGCACGCGCACGGCGCGGTGGTATTCACCACGGCGGCGAAACAAGTTGCCCAAGGCGAAGTGCAGGTCCGCAGTCTCAGGGTCGTTTTGCACGGCCTCGATGAAGGCGTCAATTGCTTTGTCTTGCTGCTCGTTGAGCAAAAAGTTCAGACCCTTGAAATAGGCTTTGGGTGCTTGGCGGTTGTCTTGGCGCACTTGGCGCAGGTCCATGCGCGAGGCCAGCCAGCCCAGCACAAAAGCCAGGGGCAGCCCCAGAAGAATCCAGCTGAGATCAAAGTCCATGGATGGTCGGAGGAAGTGGGTCAGGGGAGGCGGTAGCCGCTGCGGCTTCTTCAGGGGCTGCAGGCTGGCTCAGTTTGGCTGCGGTGCTGCGGTGTTTCCACCAGCGCGGCACCATGACCAGCACACCTGCAATCAGACCGCCTACAAATGCTGCCAGCACCACCAGCACCAGCGGTGCTTGCCAGAACGTGCCAAAGAAAAAGTGCACGGTGACGGTTTGCTGGTTATTGAGCGCGAAGGCAAACAGGGTGAAAAAAATGGCTGCCTTGAGCAGCCACAGCAGATATTTCATGCGAGCCCTTCCTTATTGCCTTGAATTTTAGGCGCACCGGCGGGCCAGCGGGCAATCACGGCATGTTTGCTGGTGATTGCCTTAGTCTGCAGCCGGGGCTACAGGCTGTGCAGGAGGGGTTTGAAAGTCCACGGCTTCGCGCAAGGCCTTGCCGGGCTTGAAGTGTGGCACACGCTTTTCGGGAATATGCACTGATTCGCCGCTGCGTGGATTGCGCCCAATACGGGCAGGGCGACGAGAGACAGAGAAGCTGCCAAAACCACGAATTTCAATGCGCTGGCCTTGCACCAAGGCGTCGCTGACGGCGTCTTGAATGGTTTTGACGGCGTGTTCGGCGTCACGCTGGGTGAGTTGGGCAAAACGGGCTGCCAACTCTTCAACTAAATCAGATCGGGTCATGAAGCAATCATCCCAAGAACGGTACTTGGAAAAAACGACGGGCGCTTTGACAGCGCCCGCCGGGGGTCTTGGAAACTGCTCAATCGTGAGCAGTTGTCAAAGACTTATTACTTGTCGGCGTCCAGCTTGGCGCGCAGCAGAGCACCCAGGCTGGTTGTACCGGCATTTTCCTTGGACGACTGGGCCGACAGGGAAGCCATGGCTTCTTGCTGTTCAACCATGTCCTTTTGCTTGATGGACAGCTGGATGTTGCGGGTCTTGCGATCCACGTTGATCACCACAGCAGTCACTTCGTCGCCTTCCTTCAGGACGGAACGAGCATCTTCCACGCGATCGCGGGACAGTTCGGACACGCGCAGGTAACCCACGATGTCGTCGCCCAGATCGATTTCAGCGCCCTTGGCGTCCACAGTCTTGACCTTGCCGGTCACGATCTGGCCCTTGTCATTCACGGTAGTGAATGTGGTGAAGGGGTCGCTGTCCAGTTGCTTGATGCCCAGGGAGATGCGCTCGCGCTCAACGTCCACGCCCAACACGATGGCTTCAACTTCTTGGCCCTTCTTGTAGTTACGCACGGCGGCTTCGCCGGTTTCGTTCCAAGACAGGTCAGACAGGTGCACCAGGCCGTCGATACCGGCAGCCAGACCCACGAACACGCCGAAGTCGGTGATGGACTTGATGGGGCCCTTCACGCGGTCGCCGCGCTTAGTGTTCTGTGCAAAGTCTTGCCATGGGTTGGCCTTGCATTGCTTCATGCCCAAGGAGATGCGACGCTTGTCTTCGTCGATTTCCAGAACCATGACTTCCACTTCGTCGCCCAAAGACACGAGCTTGGAAGGAGCGATGTTCTTGTTGGTCCAGTCCATTTCGGAAACGTGCACCAGGCCTTCGATGCCGGGTTCCAGTTCCACGAATGCGCCGTAGTCAGCGATGTTGGTGACCTTACCGAACAGGCGAGTAGCGGAGGGGTAGCGACGTGCAACGCCCATCCATGGGTCGTCGCCCATTTGCTTCAGACCCAAGGACACGCGGTTCTTTTCGGTGTCGAACTTCAGGATCTTGGCCATGATTTCTTGGCCAGCTGTCACCACTTCGGATGGGTGACGCACGCGACGCCATGCCATGTCGGTGATGTGCAGCAGACCATCGATGCCGCCCAGGTCCACGAACGCACCGTATTCGGTGATGTTCTTGACCACGCCCTGCACGATAGCGCCTTCCTTCAGGGTTTCCATCAGCTTGGCGCGCTCTTCGCCCATGGAGGCTTCCACCACAGCGCGGCGGCTCAGCACCACGTTGTTGCGCTTGCGATCCAGCTTGATGACCTTGAATTCCAGAGTCTTGTTTTCGTAAGGAGTCAGATCCTTAACAGGACGTGTGTCGATCAGCGAGCCGGGCAAGAATGCACGGATGCCGTTGACCAGCACAGTCAGGCCGCCCTTGACCTTACCGGAGGTGGTGCCGGTCACGAATTCGCCAGATTCCAGCGCCTTTTCCAGCGACAGCCAGGAAGCCAGACGCTTGGCGGTGTCACGCGACAGGATGGTGTCGCCGTAGCCGTTTTCAATCGAGCCAATGGCAACGGACACGAAGTCGCCCACTTGCACTTCGATTTCGCCCTGGTCGTTCTTGAATTCGTCGATTGGCACATAGGCTTCGGACTTCAAGCCAGCGTTCACCACCACGAAGTTGTGCTCAACGCGCACGACTTCAGCGGTAATAACTTCGCCGGGACGCATTTCAGTGCGTTGCAACGATTCTTCAAATAGGGCGGCAAAAGATTCAGACATGTAGTTCCTTGTCCGCGTACAGGTTTCCGGTAGCACGATTGCTGCGCGTTTTTATGGCTGTAAGCGGAGGTTGCAGGTAAAAAGCCTGCGGGGTTAAAGGTTAGACAACCGCAGCACCAGTGCGTCAACGGCGCGAATGTGGTGTGCGGGCCAGTGCCAGTTCTCTCTCCAGTGCTTACGCGCTGGCGGTAAAAGGCTGGCGTTGCTCCCACCAAGTCAACACCTGTTGCACGGCCTCATCGATCGTGCCGCTGGAGTTGTCGAGGTAAAGAGCATCTTCGGCGGGCTTCAGGGGCGCTGCAGCGCGATGCATATCGCGCGCGTCGCGGGCCTGAAGATCCGCTAAAAGGTCTGCCATATTAGCAGAAAGCCCTTTGGAAATCAATTGCTTGTAACGCCTTTCTGCGCGGCATTCGGCGGTGGCCGTCAAGTAGACCTTCAAAGGCGCATCTGGGAAGATGACGGTGCCCATGTCACGGCCATCGCCCACCAGGCCGGGCAACCGGCGGAAATCGCGCTGTACCTGCAGCAACGCTTGGCGCACTGCCGGGAAAACGGCCACGCGCGAGGCATTCATGCCGGCTTCTTCGGTACGAATTGCCAGGGAGATGTCATCGCCATCGAGCAACACGCGGTGGTCTGGCGTGAAGGTAATGGCCTTGCTGCACACAAGGTCTGCAATGGCTGAGGCGTTAGCCTCTGTGATGGCGATGCCTGCGCGCGAAGCTGCCAGTCCGGTAATCCGGTAAAGCGCGCCGGAGTCCAGCAGCGCAAAGCCTAATTTTTCTGCTACGAGGGCGGCGATGGTGCCTTTGCCCGAGGCAGTGGGGCCATCGATGCAGATGACGGGTGCGGGTTGGGAGGCTTGGGACACGCTGAACAATGCTTCGAAATAGTCCGGGAAGGTTTTGGCTACGCACTTCGGATCCTCAATGCGCACCGGCAGCCCTGCGGGGTTGAAGGCTGCCAGCGAAAAGCACATGGCCACGCGATGGTCGTCATAGGTGTGGATGCTGGCGGCTTTCCAATCCACAGGTGATGCCGGTGGCGTAATGCGAATGAAGTCCTGGCCTTCTTCCACGCTGGCGCCCAGTTTGCGCAACTCGCAGGCCATGGCGGCGATACGGTCGGTTTCTTTGACGCGCCAGCTGGCAATGTTGCGCAGCGTGGTGGTGCCGTCGGCGTACAAGGCCATGGCGGCCAGCGTCATGGCGGCGTCGGGGATGTGGTTGCAATCAAGGTCAATCGCCTTGAGGGGCCAGGCGCCGCGCGAGATGTGCAGCCAATTGGGGCCGCTCTCCACCACGGCACCCATGGCCTGGGCGGCTTCCACAAAGCGGATATCGCCCTGGATGGAGTCTTTGCCCACACCCAGCACCTGGATGCCATTTTTTGAATCATTTTGGCTGCTATCGCAGGCTGCTATTGCGCCAAGTGCTATGAAGTAGCTAGCGGACGAGGCGTCAGCCTCGACGTGGATATCACCGGGGGACTGGTAGCGGCTGCCTGCGGGGATCACAAAGCGCTGCCAGTTGTCGTTGCGCACCGCAATACCAAAGCGCGCCAGCAACTCCAGCGTGATGTGGATGTAGGGCTTGGAGATCAGCTCGCCCACCACTTCAATGGTGATCTGGCGGTCTGTGGCCAGCAGCGGCAGCGCCATCAGCAGCGAGGTCAGGAACTGGCTGGAGACATCGCCACGCACCTGAATGGGGGCATCACTGAGCTGGCTGAAGTCGGGCTGGCCGATGTGCAGCGGCGGAAAGCCCTCATTTTTCAGGTAATCAATCTTGCAGCCCAGCTGGCGCAGCGCATCGACCAGGTCGCCAATCGGGCGCTCGTACATGCGGGGAATACCCGTCATCTCAAAACTGCCCCCCAGCACCGCCAAGGCCGCCGTCAGGGGGCGCATAGCAGTACCGGCGTTGCCTAAAAACAGCTGGCTCCGTGCGTTGTTGGGTAAAAACCCGTCGATGCCGGTAATGCGCAACGGCTGGCCCGCAACCACCGCAGAAGGCTCCACCACGCAGCCCATGTGCTGCAAGGCTTGGAGCATGACGCGGGTGTCGTCGGAGTCGAGCAGGTCATGCACGGTGGTGGTGCCTTGGCTCAAAGCCGCCAGCAACAGCACGCGGTTAGAGATGCTCTTGGAGCCGGGCAGCTGTACGCTGCCGCAGGCCGAGGCCAGGTGTGGAAGGTCAAGGAAAGCGGTGGTGTACATGCGCAAACAGGCAAAAAAGAGGGTCAGGCGGCGGGGTCGGGCGCGCCATGGGCAGCAGCTTGCGGCGCATTGAAGCGGCATTGCGCGCGGGCTGCGCTGGCCAAGGTAATCATGTCTTCCAAGGCCTGGGCATTGTCCGATTGCAGCACGTCTTCAAAAGCTTGCACGGCGTGCTTGAACTGTGCGGCTTGGGCCAGCACCTCGGTTTTGTTGGCCAGCAAAATGTCGCGCCACATCTTGGGGTCGCCCGCTGCAATGCGGGTGAAGTCACGAAAGCCCGGGCCTGCAATGCTCAGAAAGGCGTCTGCTTGCGGCTGGCGCATCACGCTTTGCATCATGGCAAACGCCAGCATATGGGGTAGGTGGCTGACGGCGGCAAAGGCTGCGTCGTGCGTCTCGGGGGACATCACGCGCACATCGCATTCCAGCGCCGTCCACAGCGCCTGCGCCTTGTGCAAATGGCTGGTGAGGGTGCGCTCGGTGGGGGTCAATATGACTTTGGCACCCCGGTACAAGTCGGCATCGGCATGGGCCACGCCCGCCACTTCTTTGCCGGTATTGGGGTGGGCGGGCACAAAACTGGCGATCTGGTTGCCCAGCGCATTGCGTGCTGCTTGCACGACATCGCCTTTGGTGGAGCCGACATCCATGATCAGCATCTCGGGCGTGACCAAGTGCTTGATGGATTTGAGTGTGGCTTCGGTAGCGCCCACGGGCACGGCCAACAGCACCAGGTCGGCACCGGCAGCGGCCAGCAAGGCCGAGGGCGCTTCCACATCAATCACCCCCATTTGCAGGGCGCGGGCGGTGGTAGTGGGGGACTTGCTGTAGCCCACGACACGTTGTACCAGGCCTGCTTTTTTCAAAGCCAGTGCAAACGAGCCGCCCATCAGGCCGCAGCCAATCAGTCCTAACTGTTCAAACATGGCGCCGCGTCCTTAAGCCGGGGTCGGGTAGGTGCCCAGCACTTTGTAGAACGCCGACAGCGCTTGCAACTCGCTCAGTGCCGCCGCCACGTTGGGCTGGGCGGGGTGGCCTTCCAGGTCAATGTAGAAGTAATACTCCCACTGACCTGTGCGCGCGGGGCGCGATTCAAAACGTGTCATGGACACGCCGTGCGTCTTCAGAGGCACCAGCAAATCGTGCACGGCACCGGGGCGGTTGGGCACGGAGATGACCAAGCTGGTGCAGTCCTTGCCGGTGGGCGCGGGCGTGGCCAGCGTGTGCGGCAGGCAGATGATGGCAAAGCGCGTGCGGTTGTAAGCATCGTCCTGAATGGCATGGCTGACGATGTGCAGGCCAAACTGCTGCGCGGCGCGTTCGCTGCTGATGCCGGCCCAGGTGGGGTTTTGTGCGGCCAGGCGTGCGCCTTCGGCGTTGCTTTCAACCGGGCGACGCTCGGCGTGTGGCAGGTGCTGGGACAGCCAGGCGTGGCATTGCGCCAGGGCCTGGGGGTGGGCGGCTACCACCTCAATACCTTCCAGCGTATTGGTGCTGCGCAGCAGGTGGTGGCGAATCAGCAGGCTGACCTCGCCCACGATGTGGCAGGGCGTGTTGCGGAACATGTCCAGCGTGCGGTTGACCACGCCTTCGGTAGAGTTTTCCACGCCCACCACGCCGTACTGGGCACTGCCGGCGGCCGTGGCATGAAAGACTTCCTCGAAGGTGTTGCAGTACAGAAAGTCGGCCGCACCACCAAAGTACTGCACGGCGGCTTCTTCGGTGAAGGTGCCTTCAGGGCCGAGCACGGCCACGCGCTGGGGCGATTCCAGTGCCAGGCAGGCGGACATGATCTCGCGCCAGATGGCGGCCACGTGCGCGCCTTTGAGCGGGCCGGGGTTATAGGTTTTGATCTTCTCGATCACCTGTGCCACACGGTCCGGGCGAAAAAAGGTGGAGCCTTCTTTTTTCTTCAGCTCACCCACCTGCTCGGCCACAAGGGCGCGCTGGTTGACCAGCTCCAACAACTGTTTGTCCAGACTGTCAATCTGGTTGCGCAGCTGCAGCAGCTCTGGCGTGGCTTGGGGTTCTGTGCTCATGGCTTCCTCGAAAAAAGCAGAGCAGCTAGCGCTTGTTTTTAAAGGGTTTCAGATAGTTTTATGTCTGAAGTCTTTGTGAAGAAGGCGCTGGCAGCTCTTAATTTTGAATGTCTGGTTTGCTGGGTGGGCTTCAGGCGCTGGTGCGCTCAAAGTCTTGCATGTATGCCACCAAAGCTTGCACACCTGCCATCGGCATGGCGTTGTACAGGCTGGCGCGCATTCCGCCGACCGACTTGTGGCCCTTGAGTTGCAGCAGGCCGCGCTCCTTGGCGCCTGCCAGGAAAGCCTCGTTGCGGCTTTCTTCGCGCAGGAAAAACGGAATGTTCATGCGCGAGCGGTAAGCGGCATCCACCTTGTTGACATACAGCTGGGAATTGTCCAAGTAGCGGTAGAAGAATTCGGCCTTGGCTTGGTTGCGAGCTTCCATCGCGGCAACGCCGGTCAGATCACCTTCGCGCTGGCGCTTGAGCCACTGGAAGGTCAAACCCGCCATGTAAATGCCCCAGGTGGGTGGGGTGTTGAACATGGACTGGTTGTCGGCCACGGTCTTGTAGTTGAAGGCCGAGGGGCAGATGTCCAGTGCGCGGCCCAGCAAATCGTCGCGCACGATGACGATAGTCAGGCCCGCCGGGCCAATATTCTTTTGCGCGCCGCCAAAGGCCAGGCCCACGCGGCTCCAGTCCAGCGCACGCGAGGCCACGTTGGACGAAAAATCAATCACCAGCGGCGCATCGCAGCCCAGTGCCTTTAAATCGGGCAACTCCTGGAATTCCACGCCGTGGATGGTTTCGTTGCTGCACAGGTGCACGTACTGCGCATCAGCGCCAATCTGCCAGGTGGAGGCATCAGGCACGCTGGTGAAACCACTGGCTTCGCCGCTAGCGGCCAAACGGCTGCTGGCGTACTTGGCGGCTTCCTTGTAGGACTTTTGGCTCCAGCTGCCGGTGACCACAAAGTCCACCGCGCCTCCTTGGGAGAGGTTCAGCGGAACGATGGCGTTTTCAGCCAAGCCGCCGCCCTGCATAAACAGAATGTGAAAGTTGCTGGGCACGGCCAGCAGCTCGCGCAGATCGGCTTCCGCCGCTTCGTAGATGCTGATGAACTCTTTGCCGCGGTGGCTCATCTCCATCACGCCCATGCCCGAGCCGCCCCAGTTGAGCATTTCGGCAGCAGCTTGCTGCAGGACTTCTTCAGGAATGGCGGCGGGGCCTGCGGAGAAATTGAAAGGGCGGCTCATCGTTCTTACAGTCAAATCACGCGCCAGTGCAGAGCATGTCCGCGCTGGCAGCTATCAAAAAAGCTATCTTAGGTGAAAAAACACCCCACGGCCTGCGCAGTGGGGTGTCGTGCTTTATTGCTCGGTGGTGGTATCTGGTGCCGCGCCGTTGTCGGCTTCACCGTCTCCGTCACCTTCTGCATCTGCGCCCGCGGCATCGTTTTCCGCAATGCGCTGCAGGCCAATCAGCTTGGCGCCTTCGTCCAGCGCCATCAGCGTGACACCCTGGGTGGCGCGGCCCATCTCGCGGATCTCAGCCACCCGGGTGCGCACCAGCACGCCCTTGTCGGTGATCAGCATGATTTCGTCTTCGGCAGCCACCAAGGTGGCGGCCACGACCTTGCCGTTGCGCTCGGACTGCTGGATGGCAATCATGCCCTTGGTGCCACGGCCGTGGCGGGTGTATTCGCTGATGTGGGTGCGCTTGCCGTAACCGTTTTCGGTTGCGGTCAGCACACTTTGTGCGCCAGCCACAGCGCCTTCAGCGCCTGCGGTGCCGGGCTCGGCCTCCGCTTCAGCGACCAGCATGGCGATCACGCTTTGTGTGTCGTCGATGTTCATGCCGCGCACACCGCGCGCATTGCGGCCCATGGGGCGCACATCGTTTTCGTCAAAGCGCACCGCCTTGCCGCCGTCCGAGAACAGCATCACGTCGTGTTTGCCGTCGGTCAGCGCTGCACCAATCAGGAAGTCGCCTTCGTCCAGGCCCACGGCAATGATGCCGGCCTTGCGCGGGTTGCTGAACTCGGTCAGCGCCGTCTTTTTAACGGTGCCCATGCTGGTGGCCATGAAGACGTAATGATCTTCGGGGAAGGTGCGGTTGTCGCCCGTGAGCGGCAGCACCACGTTGATCTTCTCGCCTTCTTGCAGCGGGAACATGTTGACGATGGGGCGGCCACGCGAGTTGCGTGAGCCCGAGGGCACTTCCCAGACCTTGAGCCAGTACATGCGGCCACGGTTGGAGAAGCACAGCAGGTAGTCGTGCGTGTTGGCGATGAACAGCTGGTCGATCCAGTCGTCTTCCTTGGTCTGTGTGGCTTGCTTGCCGCGACCACCACGCTTTTGCGCGCGGTACTCGGACAACGGCTGGCTCTTGATGTAGCCGGTGTGGCTGAGCGTGACCACCATGTCGGTGGGCGTGATCAGGTCTTCGGTCGAGAGGTCTTGCGCGCTGTACTCGATGGTGGAGCGGCGCTCGCCCTTTTTGGACTGGCCAAATTCGGCCTTTACGGCCGACAGCTCGTCACCGATGATCACGGACACACGCTCTGGCTTGGCCAGAATGTCCAGCAAGTCTTCGATGGTGGACATGATGTCGCGGTACTCAGCCACGATTTTGTCTTGCTCCAGCCCGGTCAAGCGCTGCAGACGCATTTGCAAGATTTCTTGCGCTTGTGTATCGGACAGGCGGTACAGGCCGTCTTGTCCCAGACCGAATTCTTTTTCCAGCGACTCGGGGCGGTAGTCGTCGGCGTTGACCACGCCACCGTCTTCGCGGGTGCGGGTGAGCATTTCGCGCACCAGCTTGCTGTCCCACGATTTTTCCATCAATGCGGCCTTGGCCACCGGGGGGGTGGGTGCGTTGCGGATGATGGCGATGAAGTCGTCGATGTTGGCCAGCGCCACGGCCAAGCCTTCCAGCACGTGACCGCGGTCGCGCGCCTTGCGTAACTCAAACACCGTGCGGCGGGTGACCACTTCGCGGCGGTGCTGCAGGAAGACCTGCACCAGATCCTTCAGATTACACAGCTTGGGCTGGCCATCCACCAGCGCCACCATGTTCATGCCGAAGGTGTCTTGCAGTTGGGTCTGCTTGTACAGGTTGTTCAGCACCACCTCCGGCACTTCGCCGCGCTTGAGCTCGATCACCAGACGCATACCGGACTTGTCGGACTCGTCCTGAATGTGGCTGATGCCTTCGATTTTCTTCTCGTGCACCAACTCGGCCATACGCTCTTGCAGCGTCTTTTTGTTGACCTGATAGGGCAGCTCATCAACGATGATGGCCTGGCGCTGGCCACGATCGATGTCCTCAAAGTGCACCTTGGCACGCATCACCACGCGACCACGGCCGGTGCGGTAGCCTTCCTTGACGCCGTTGATGCCGTAGATGATGCCGGCGGTAGGGAAATCAGGTGCTGGCACGATTTCCATCAAATCGTCCACGCTGGCTTCTGGGTGGTGCAGCAGGTGCAAGCATGCATCCACCACTTCATTCAGGTTGTGGGGCGGAATGTTCGTGGCCATGCCCACTGCAATACCGGCCGAGCCGTTCACCAGCAAATTAGGCAGGCGGGCTGGAAGCGTCAGCGGTTCGCTTTCAGAGCCGTCATAGTTGGGGCCGAAATCCACGGTTTCCTTGTCGATATCACCCAGCATTTCGTGGGCAATCTTGGACAAACGAATTTCCGTGTAACGCATGGCCGCTGCGCTGTCGCCGTCGACCGAGCCAAAGTTGCCTTGGCCATCCACCAGCATGTGACGCAGCGAGAAGTCTTGCGCCATACGCACAATCGTGTCGTACACCGCAATGTCACCGTGTGGGTGGTATTTACCGATCACGTCACCAACGATACGCGCCGACTTCTTATAAGGGCGGTTCCAGTCGTTGTTGAGTTCGTGCATGGCATACAGCACACGTCGATGCACCGGCTTCAAGCCATCGCGCGCGTCGGGGAGGGCGCGGCCCACAATCACGCTCATGGCGTAATCAAGGTAGCTGCGGCGCATTTCCTCTTCTAGGCTGATAGGCAAAGTTTCTTTGGCAAACTGGGTCATGTAGTTGTGCAGGGTTATGCGATGACGACGAAGTGGATCATTTTAGATGCAATGCATTGTTGCTACTAGGCAACAACTAATTGGCATTCCGCTTTTGTCCTACCTCAAGGCGTTGCACTAGCGCGCCATTCGAATATTCCGTATGGCACAATGATTTCCAGCGTTCTTGGTGATAGTCACTAATGACGTCCATGAATTTCGCAGCTTGACTGCGGCTTAATCCCCAAGAGGAGAACCATGAAGAAACTGAACAAAGTAGCGATCCTGTTTGCAACTGCGGCTCTGGCTACTGCTGCTGGCGCCCAAGTGAAGGCCGCCGACGGCGGTAAGACCATCGACAACTGGCAAAACGGTACTGGCGAATTGGTCTGGAAGAACGGTACCAATGAGCTGTGCTGGCGCGATGCCAACTGGACACCTGCTACCGCTGCTGAAGGTTGCGACGGTGCTCTGGTGAAGGCTGCTCAACCTGCTCCTGCTGCTGCGGCACCTGCGGCACCTGTAGCTCCAGCAGCTACAGCATCGAAAGTGACTTTCGCTGCTGACGCTTTCTTCGACTTCGACAAATCTGTCCTGAAGCCCGAAGGTAAGGCGAAGCTGGACGATCTGGCTTCCAAGGTGCAAGGCATCAATTTGGAAGTGATTGTTGCTGTGGGTCACACAGACTCCGTGGGTTCCGACGCCTATAACCAGAAGCTGTCCGAGCGTCGTGCTCAAGCTGTGAAGGCTTATCTGGAGTCCAAGGGCATCGACAAGAGCCGTGTGTACACAGAAGGCAAGGGCGAGAAGCAGCCTGTTGCTGACAACAAGACCAAAGAAGGTCGCGCACAAAACCGTCGTGTGGAAATCGAAGTGGTTGGCACACGCAAGTAATCTTTTATAGATTGCCTCAAAAAAGCCCCGGTGACGGGGCTTTTTCATTTCTGCATTTAAGTCGTAGCACAATCATCACCATGACCGATTTGATCAATGTGGATCCAGCGGAGCTGGAAAAATTCTCAAACCTTGCGCATCATTGGTGGGACATGGACAGTGAGTTCAAACCGCTGCACATGATTAACCCATTGCGCTTGGCTTGGATTGATGAGCATGCGTCCTTGCAGGGTAAAGACGTTCTCGATGTGGGATGCGGCGGAGGCATTTTGGCTGATTCTATGGCACGCAAAGGTGCAAATGTGATGGGCGTAGATTTGGCAGCCAAATCATTGCGTGTTGCACAATTGCACGCTTTAGAAACTGGTACGCCCAATATTCAGTATCGCGAAGTTCCTGTGGAAGAGCTTGCTGTAGAGCGCCCCGCTAGTTTTGATGTGGTGACTTGCATGGAAATGCTGGAGCATGTGCCTGACCCTGCTTCAGTAGTGCGTGCATGTGCCACATTGGTCAAACCCGGCGGATGGGTTTTTTTCTCGACGATTAATCGCAATATTAAATCGTATGGTCTAGCGATTGTTGCAGCCGAATATGTGCTTAATATGCTGCCTAAAGGCACGCATGAGTTTGGCAAATTCATCAGGCCAAGCGAGATGGCTGCGTTTTGTCGCCAAGCAGGCCTAGCTGTCACCCATTTCAAGGGTATGCAACATAACCCACTAACAGGACGCTACTGGCTTAACGAAGACTGTAGTGTGAATTACATGCTCGCGACGCGGCGTCCTCTGTTATGAGTTGGCATTCCGGAGTCATAAGTGCCGTGTTGTTTGATCTTGATGGCACCTTGCTTGATAGTGCACCAGATTTAGGATTTGCTGCTAATCAGTTGCGGATTGTCAGGGGCTTGGATGCTCTTCCACTGTCCCGCTATCGCCCTTTTGTCGGCGCCGGAGCACGTGGTATGTTAAGGATTGCTTTGGGTGTAACGCCAGAAGCTTCCGATTTTGAAGCCTTGAAAGAAGAGTTCTTCGTGGCTTATGAGCGTTGCATGGGGCAACACTCTCAATTATTTGAAGGCGTGCCTGCATTGCTGCAAGCTATCCATGATCAAGGTCTGGCTTGGGGCATCGTTACCAACAAATCCGAGCGATTCACATCGTCGATAGTGCAAGAAATTGCTGTACTGGCAAAGGCTGGCGCTGTAGTGTGCGGCGACACCACTGCACATTCCAAACCTCATCCAATGCCGCTGTGGGAGGCCGCAGAACGCATTGGTCATGCGCCGGAATGCTGCATCTACGTTGGGGATGACGAGCGTGATATGCATGCTGCGCATGCTGCAGGGATGCAATCTGTCGCCGCTGCTTATGGTTACTTGGGAGCAGGGGGCTTGGCTTCGGTGGCGTCATGGAAGCCCCATGCTGTCATCAATACTCCCTTTGAACTCACGAACTTGCTTGATTTGAATTAGAATCTGATTTTATGGGGCTGTCCTGGTTTCGACGTGGGTTCGGGATCAGTGTGGTGCATGTCGAGCTTGAGTTACGCTCGTTAATCTCGATTCAAAAAAACTAACTGCAAACGACGAACGTTTCGCACTCGCCGCTTAAATCCGGTGAGCCTTGCAACAGCACGCTGATGGGCTGGGCAAAGGGGTAGCAATACCTCTCGGCTGCAAGGGAATTTTCATCAGCTGGCTTGGTACCGGGCGCCTTGGTATTGAGCGAGATCTAAGGACGCTGGCTTTGCGTGTAGCGTGTGTCTGCGCGGTATGCAAGGTGAGATTTAAATCAGAACACTAAACATGTAGATCTGCCTGACGAAGGCTTGCGGACGCGGGTTCAATTCCCGCCAGCTCCACCACCCACCTGTATAAAGGGGTTCAATGAAGTTCATTGAACCCCTTTTTCTTTTGGTAAATCAATGACTTACTGTCTATGGCCGTCTAACGCGGTCTAATCACTGCCAAGACCCTATCGGGGAACAAGCCGGGGAACAAACGGGGTAAAGTACAAAATTCTGGGAGTTGTTCCCCGATTTGAGTCATTTCTCCTCTGTAGAGCCCACCGATGCTGACTGAAAAAGAATGCAAGAACGCTACTTGCCCCGCTGACAGAAAACGAGCGCGTTTCACAGACGCTTCAGGCCTGTACCTCGAAGTTAGTCCCACAGGTTCGAAGCGTTGGTTCTTAAAAATATATGGCGATGGGAAAGAGAGTCGCTTGGCACTTGGGTCATACCCTTCAGTGAGCTTGTCAGCTGCAAGGTTAGCCAGAGATCGAGTGAAGGTAGGCAAGGCGGAAGGCGTTGATCCAATCGAAGCTCGACGTCAAGCAAAAAAGAAGACTGAGACAGTCGAGCCCACCTCCACCTTCAAAGCCATAGCCAATGAATGGTTTGGTAAGCAGCGAAAAATGTGGAGCGAAACCCATGCAGATCGTTGCTATCGCCAGTTAGAGCGCGATCTGTTTCCTCTTCTGGGGGGAATTGGAATTGAAGGAATAAAAGCTCCCAAGTTGCTGGAGGCTATTCGTTTTATAGAGAAACGAGGAGCCTATGAAACCGCTAGTCGTGCTTTGATGCTCTGCGGCCAGGTGTGGCGCTATGCCGTTGCTTCCGGAATCATTGAACGTGATATCACTGTTGACTTAAAAGGTGCTTTAACACCTTATAGAGGGAAGCACTTTGCTGCAATAGTTGATCCTGAAGAGTTTGGAAAACTTCTTATAGCGATAGACAACTATCACGGTGGCGTTGTCGTTAAATCTGCTTTAAGACTGGCACCTTTAGTCTTCCAAAGACCTGGAGAACTTCGTGGGGCTAGATGGGAAGAAGTTAACTTTGATGAGTCGATGTGGACAATTCCTGCGCAACGTATGAAGCGCGGAGTGCATGGAAAAGAATATGGTGATCCTCACATTGTTCCTTTATCAAAACAAGCATTAGAAATTTTTAAATTTCTTTATGCTTATACAGGAAATGGAGAGTTCTGTTTTCCATCACCAAAAAGCAAAGAAAGACCAATATCTGAAAATAGTGTAAGAACTGCACTTCTTGCACTTGGTTATAGCTCAGATAGGCATACATGGCATGGATTTAGAGCATCAGCAAGAACTATGCTAGATGAGCAGCTTGAGGTTGATATTTTAGTTATAGAGTCACAGCTTGCTCATGCCGTTAAAGATGCTAACGGCAGGGCTTATAACAGAACAAAATATATAAAACAACGATCTGCAATGATGCAATCATGGGCAGATTTTTTGGATACATTGAAGTCTAAGGAGTGAGTTTTGACAATTAAAAATTTATATCAAAAACTCGATAAATGTCTTAATGGCTTCGAAAGTAAATTGTTTTCAGATGAAGTGCTGGAATATAGAAAAAAGTTGTCTTTTAATTTTAATTCTTACCTATCTTCTGTTTTGCGAGAGCGCCTAGGGACGGTTGGTGTTGAAAGCTTCTCTAGAGATATATCTGACTTCGAGAAGGTAGAGGTTTTTATCTTGTTTTTCGAATGTTTTGGAAAATCAATCTTAAAAAACAAAAGAAAAATAAAACTTAGAGTTTTTTGGGATGAGGTTGTTTTTCTTGAGAGAATTCTAGAAGTTCTAAAGAGTGAATTGTTTTTGGTGGATTTAGATAAATTGTGTAATAGGTATTCTTTTATTCAGTTTCACCCATCTTTGAGAATTTTAAACTTATTGGATTCTGGGATTGAAGAAATTGTTGATCTTCTATCAATTAAAGGATTTAAGGAGAGTGAGAGAAACTTTGTAAGAGGCATGGAAGAGGCTAGGAAGACTATTGCACAAAGGTTTATTGAAGGGTTGGCGATCAATAAAAAACTTTTTGTTGTTCCTGTGGATGTCGTATCTAAAGTAGGAGGCATTGAGATTGGTTATTTAAAGGCTTGTGCTGGCTTATTTTTTGAAAAGATAAGGTATGACTCGTATATTGATTTAAATGTTCAATTTTCTTTATTTAAAATTTTCCCAAGAAGTTTATTTGTCGAAGATAAATTGCTCCCATTGGGGAGGATGATCCTAGTGTTCAATTTTAAATCTAATGATCTAAAAAATTTCAAGATGAACTTGATTCATTGTTGTGTTTCCAGTGAGTCAAATGAAGTTTTGTTTGAGCCTCGTTTTTTTACTTCCATAAAGCCTGCTAGTGATATCTGGCCGTATGCTTTTTCTATAGATTCTTCTGGTTTTGATTTTGTAAATCGTTGGTCAAAAATGTTGCTTTTGGATAGAGGGTTTTGTTCAGCAAAAGATAAGAAGTTTTTTTCTATTTTTTAATATTTTGCGAAGTAAGTAACTTCCATTTTCAAGAAAAGTTAAGTAGTTCTCATTGGTGAAATATCAATGAGAAGGTGCAAAATAGCGGAAATATATTTCCGATCTAGATTTCGCTATCTATGAATGAAAGCCAGAGGGGAAGACTGGGTCACGGAGTATTCTTGGGTAACTCCACTTAATGCAAATGCTTTTCTTTTTAGGTTAGTTGTGAAGGCGGCATTTTTTTACTTCTAGACAGATGTTTTGTCACAAAGAACTCATATCGATTTTTTTGAGATGACTCGCCATCATGAATGGCTAGAAGTTTTGAAGAAAAATGTCAAACAAGCCTTATGTAATTTTGAGAATTAAAGATCTTTGCGAAAAGCTGAAGTTGTCAAAGCCTACTATCTACAACTTAATGAATAAAAATTCTAAGTACTTTGACGAAGCATTTCCTAAGCCCATCAAGTTGACTGCCAATTCCGTTGCCTGGATTGAAGAGCATGTTGATGCCTGGATAGAGCGAAAGATGCAGTCTAATGAAGAAGTTATAGGGGTTTAACTCTTTGAGTTAAATTCAAAGGAATTTTGACTTACTTGACTTTATTTCTCTTAAACAATAGCTGATTTTCCTGTTTGAGTTGAAATTTAAAAATGGGATATGTATATAATGGAATTTGTCTATTAACAAATAAATTCAAATATAGTTGATCGTATTCGAAAGATTGATGCAGGTTGCTTATACATCAAGCTTAGATAGAAGATCTATCCAATCATCTTAGCCTGATCCTAAGATGATCAGGCTTTAGGTCTTTTATGAATTTTGAAATTGAAAATAGCTCAGTTGAGCTTGATGCTTTGTTTTGTCAGTTGCCAGTAGTAGCTTGGATAAAGATGGCTGATGTCACTGCAAGAAGAATTTGCTTATCATTGAGGTTTTGTAAAGATCCCAGGTTAAGCAGGAAGTTAAAAGTAATTCTTTTCTCTCTTAATGAAGAGTGCCCTTATGAAGAAGATGCTTTGTTTGAGAGTATGGTTCGAAGAGTCTATACATCATTATCTGTTTATAAAGCACTCACTGAGAGCAGAGTAAATAGTTGTTCAAATGATGAGTTGATAAGAAAGTTCTTTGAAGCTTTGTTGGGAATCATAAAAGGCGAAGAATTTCAAAATACATTTAAAAATGAAGAAAAAGTTAGTCAACGCAGTTCAGCTTTATTGTCAGAGTATTTTTTTAACTTAAAACTCATTCATAGCAAAATTTTAATAATTAGACTTGATCTTTACTACAATCAAGATTCAATTGAGTCTATAGCTTGCCAGCAAAATGTAGTTAAAGACTGGCAAGAGCTTCTTGCCTATGTGAGAAAAACATTTAAATCTCATTTGCTAGGTCATGCGATGAAGATAGAGTTTGGGATAGATAGAGGTGTGCATGTTCATTCAATTTTCTGCATGGATGGCTCTAGATTAAAGAGTGATGTGAAAATTGCTGCTTTAATTGGTAAGCATTGGGTCAGTAATGTTGTTCCACAGATCGGTAGATACTTTAATTGCAATACAAATAGCCATCTCTACAAGTACAAGTACAAGTCTAGATGCGTAGGTTTGTTTGACAAGATAGATGAAGACTTTAAAAATGGAGTTGAATTCATGTCCTCATACGTGACTAAACCTGACCCACTTCCTTCTTTAGTCATTGATGGATTAAAGAGGAAATTTCGTAAAGGTGGTTTAAGTAAAAAACAAAAAAAACGATTAAAAGAACGGGGTGAAAAAATAAAAAATTTAAATGAACAATTTCATCTAACTGATGCTGTAAACGAGATCACTTCATAAACCACTGATGCAATGACGGTTATAGAGAATAGCTTTCCTTGGTGGGAAGGCTGTTGACCGATTGATTTCGCCAGTATCGCTCCTATCAGGGGCGATCGTAGCTGGCCTACTTCACTAGAAGTGCCAACAGTTGCTAATCAAGTCACAGTGGTATGTCTGACAACACTGTCGACAAGGCTGGCAAACATATTCAGTTGACCTGCCCCCTCTGAGCCGTACCAATCGAATGGAAGTTAGGTCCGTCAACCAAGAGAATGACGGATATGAAGAAGAGTCGATTTACCGAGCAACAGATCGTTGGCTTTCCTAAGCAGGTCGAGTCGGGCCTGGCGGTCAAAGATGTTTGCCGACAAGGCAGCTTCAGTGAAGCCACCTTCTACAAATAGCGATCCAAGTACGGGGGTATGCAGGCAGATGATGTCCGCCGCCTTAAAGATCTTGAGGTCGAGAACGCACGCCTGAAGAAGCTTTTGGCAGAGGCACATCTGGATTTGGAAGCGCTAAAGGTTGGTTCCGGGGTAAAGCGCTAGCCCCGCAAGACAAACGCAAGCTCATCGCCAAGATGCTGGAGCACACCCAGATTTCTGAACGTAGGGCTTGTCGTCTTGTGGGGCTGTCTCGTGATAGCTGGCGTAATCCCCCTTAACCAGATGAGCTCACGGTGCGTTTGTCTGAGCGAATTTATGCGGTGGCCGTAGAGCGACGCCGTTTTGGGTACCGCCGTGTACATGACATGCTGCGCAAGGAATTTCCAGGCACTAACCACAAGAAGGTGTTCAGGCTTTATCGGGAACAAGGGTTAGCTGTTCGCAAGCGCAGTAAAGGTAAGAAGTATCAAGGACAGCGCACGCCTTTGGTAGCTGCCACACGCGTGAATCAAACTTGGAGTTTGGACTTTGTGAGCGACTCATTGGCCAATGGTAGACGCATCAGATGCTTGACCATTGCAGATGACTTCACCCATGAATGCATCGACATTGTGGTGGATTACTCTATGCCCGGTGCATATGTCACTCGCATCTTGGATCAAGCCGCTCGATTCAGGGGTTACCCAGACGCTATCAGAACTGACAACGGGCCGGAATTCACATGTAGAGCTTTTATGGCATGGATGCAGGCACGAGGAATTGAGCACATCCTCATTCAACCTGGCAAGCCAACGCAGAACGCCTACATTGAGAGCTTCAATGGCAAGTTCAGGGACGAATGCCTCAACGAGAACTGGTTTGAATCCCTGCCCCAGGCAAGAGAAATTATTGCCAGTTGGCGGCAGGACTACAACGAGGTGCGGCCACACGGATCTATTGGACGGATACCTCCGGCTGCATTCGCAGCCAAGCATCGCGGCAATGTTCCATCACCTACCGAAGCAGGATCGGTTAACCTGCAAACCTTTGGACCTCTCTCCAATTGAGTGGTATGGCCAGAGGGGGCAGGTCAATGCACTCATCTCGACGTTTGCGCTATCCATTTTGATAGCTCTCAACGGTGATGCTGCCAAGTTGCTCTTGAGTTGGTGCTTTGCCGGACTTTTCTTCCAACTTCTTTAGCAGCTTGATCTTGCTCTGACTATCTTCAGGATCAACAAGCCACTGGTCAATAGAGGCTCCAGACTCATAGGTCTCAAAACCTCCTTCTGCCTTGAAAAAGCTAGGTGGCCCAGCGCGCCAAACGCCTGTTTCATCAGAATTTTTGATGCTTTTGATGTAGCCTTTGACTTCGCGCTTTTTGCCAGTGGTCTTCACCTTAGCTGGCTCGACAGCCTTTGCTGGAGAGTTGTCATTGATGGATTTGGCAGCCTTCAATATTTCGCTCTCTTTGTACAGATCTGTAATATTGGGCAGTTCTAGACCTGCACGGATTAGCTCAGCTAAAGAGATATTGTTTTGAGTGACCTCTTTGATTACCTGCAGGATGCAACGTTCCCTATCCGCACGTGCGGCAATCTTCTTTTGACGCAAAGCGTTGAACTCTTCTTCTTCCTGCTCGGTGGTTTTACCGTCAATGTAGAGCGAGGCAAGTTGCTGATACCGCAACTCATCATTCTTGCTGAAAACCGAAGTTGTGACTTGTGAAATTGTCTGTTCCATAGGGCGCTTTCCAGGGGGCGTTTGTGTGCAGGTAGCCTGCAATTCGGCTCCGGCAAGAAGCTCTATGTTACATGTCAGTTATTGCGTCAAATTCAAAGATAGCTCGGGTAAGCTTGCTGCGGTTGACGAGCCATAGTGGCTCTGTGACAAGGCATGCTTAGAGATGGGTTTTTTAGAAGTAGTTGAGCGCTCAGAGCTAGAGTGTGACCTTGTTTTTACACGCACAGGTGAACACCGGTATGGCCTGCTAGGGGGCACGCTACGTCCACCACAGCGAGGGACGCTCGCTTTGGGCAGTAGTTGGTATAAACCATCCCCATGGCAGACCCTGCGTGTAGCAGTGCATACCTATCTTTCGCTGGCAGTCAATATATCTGGTTTGAATCACACCGGCTTCCGTGGAGGCTCAACTCCTGAGAGGATTGAGTCATGAACACTAAAGCTGCTCGTTTTAGCCCA
>NZ_JARXOV010000018.1:0-91112 GCF_030162955.1 Comamonas jiangduensis | reverse complement strand
CGAACAAATAGCTCTGTCCATGCCTATCCGTTTAGGACCCATCTTTCCCGGAGCTGCGTTATGACGACGATCCCCTAACTACTACAGGGAATGCCAGCAGCGCACCTTTTGGTTATGGCTTATCAGCAGATTTAGCCATTCAATCTTTACCCGGGTTCAAATGATGATTCACTTACGTTGCCCATGCGGAACTAGCCTAGCTCCTTCACCGCCCTTCTGCTGGCAGCTTCCAAAGACATCCTCACAGATGATCTTTGCCACTTTCATGGGGAGCATTGTCAGAAAGGCTTCACACAGGCGCATTACTGCTCCTGCATGCTTTCTTAGGCTACTTGTGGTCGCACACAAGGTCATGGCAATCCATTGCTGGACGCATGACAAGGCAGATCAGAGCTTTGCGCTCTTCCGTCTTTCCACAACCCATCCGAAAGTAAATTTCGGACGTGTTTCATCCTTACCACATCACTATGGCAAAAATAGGCCAAAACGGCGCGCAAATCCCTGAAAGGGACGTGCTAATGCTTACCTCCCCCTTGTGAGGGAAGGCATGCAGCCGAATTGAGCCATTCGGCTGCAGATTGAAATTGCTACTTATTAGATAGCAATGAGACTTACACCACTAAGGTTTATCGTCCGATTTAAAAGGTGACACAAGGCCACAAAGCGCGACACGTGTCGCACAATAGTCTGAGATTATAGGTTTCATGCACTGCTTAGCGCGGGAGATACGAAATCACGCCCACCGCTGCTGGCAAGCACACGTGCGCACAGCACATCAGCGCTTTAGTTGATCGGCAAAGCACCCAGGCTGCGGCGCGAAACAAAGTAGCGCTGCGCACCCGTGATAGGGTCTTGAAAGGCCAAGCTTTGCGCCAGCAACAAGAGTGGCCGTGAAAAATCACCCTCTGGTGCATCATCCACCACCGGATACAGCCCATCGCCCTTCAATCCCAGCCCGAGCGCAGCCATGTGCACGCGCAGTTGGTGGCGTTTACCGCTCACAGGCTCTAGCAGATAGCGCGCCCAGCGAGCGTTGTGCTCTCGCACTTGCATGCGCGTCAAGCTGTTGGGAGGGCCATCCACTTCTTGCATCCGGATGAAATGGCTGCTCTCAGCCATGCGACTGGCATGCTCCCGGGGAAATGCAATCGCAGGGTTCCACGGCGCAATCGCTTCGTACACCTTGTGCACGCTGCGCGCTCTGAAAAGTGCTTGATAAGCACCACGCTCGTGTTTATGGATAGCAAATAGCACCAAACCCGCCGTGTCACGATCAATCCTGTGCACGGGCGATAAATCGGGCAAGCCCAACTGGTTTTTCAAACGAACCAGCAAGGTGTTTTGCAGATATCTGCCACCGGGCGTGACCGGCAGAAAATGCGGCTTGTCGACCACCACAATGTGTTCGTCTTGAAACAGAATTTCCGCTTCAAACGGTATGTCCGGCTCTTGCTCTACCGCGCGGTAGTAGTAAATGCGCAAACCGTGCAACAACGGCGTATCAGCCTGCACAGGACGCGCCAACTCGTCCAGCACCTCACCGCGCGACATGCGTGCTTGCCACTCTGCCCGTGATACTGCAGGCAGGCGCTGCGCCAAAAAATCCAAACAACTGCCTTGCACACCTTGCCCTACGCAGGGCAGCACCACGCAACTGGGCTTGACGCCATCGCGAATCGGCAAAACTTGGGGGTCGTGGGTGTTGTGCATAAAACCATGGACAGGCCCAGATTTTCAAGCCAAATTGGCATGAAACGCAGGCCCAGCAAACGCTTGCAGCTCACATATTGTTAGATTCTTAGCGATCACTTTGTGCCTGCTGCACGATCGCCGCAATTGCCTTCGCCGTGGCTTGTGCAGCCCCTCGGTGCGATTGTGCAAACGCCAGCGCAGCCTGCCGGGCCCGTGTCAAGCCTTCGGCATCGCGTGCCAAGGCGGTGGCCAGTTGCACACCTTGCTCCATATCCAGCACCCGAAAAGCAGCCCCCACCTCGCAAGCAGTTTGTGATGCCTGCGCAAAATTAAAGGTGTGCGGCCCCAACACCATCGGGCAGCCGCATGCCGCAGCTTCAATCAGGTTTTGCCCACCCAAAGGCTCAAAACTCCCGCCCAGCAAACCAATGTCGGCAGCTGCGTAATATGCGGGCATCTCGCCCACGCTATCGCCAAGCCAGACCTCCACATCGGCAGGCGGCGGGCCATCCCCCCACTGGCTGCGGCGAGACACTCGCAACCCCGCCTGCTCCAGCATGGCGTGGACTGCATCAAACCGCTGGGGATGGCGCGGCACGATCAGCCACTGGCATTGCCCGGCAACGCCATGAAACTTGCGCCCTACCCACTGCGCAAGCCACTGCGCTTCCTCGCCTTCACGAGAGCTGGCCACTATCACGATGGGCTTGCTGCTGGCTGCGCGCCATGCAGCGCCTTGTGCGCCCAGCGCACTATCGGGCTGCACATCAAATTTCAGATTGCCCAGCACGGCTTGCACGGGCGCACCCAGGCTGCGCAGGCGCTGCGCATCCTCTTCGGTTTGCGCCCACACGGCATGCAAAGCGCGATAAACCGGTAAAAACAAAGACGGCCAGCGCTGCGCCCCTGTTTGGGACTTGGTGTTCAGCCGCGCATTCGCCAGCACCAAAGGCACTTTGGCTTGGCGACAAGCCATGACTAGATTGGGCCATACCTCGGTTTCCATCAGCACACCCACTGCAGGCTGGAATTGGCGCACAAAACGCCGAACCGCTTTGCGGCTATCCCACGGCTGCCACACTTGCAAATCGCCGGGCTGCAGCAGCTTGCTGCCTTCTGCGCGACCGGTGGCCGTGCCGTTCGTGAGCAGCAATCGCATCCCTGGCAGGGCGATGCGCAACTCTTTAATCAGCAAGGCAGCTGCACGTGTCTCGCCCAATGACACGGCATGCACCCATACCCACTGTCCTTTGCCGTCACACCCCAAGTCTTTTGGGGTGTAACAACCAAAACGCTCAGGCACTGCTTGTGCGTAGCCCGGCTCAGCTTGCGCACGACGGCGCAGCTTGCGCTTGAGCATAGGCTGAGCAGCCCACGCCAGTGCGGAATAAGCAGCCAAACTCCAATTCATGCTGTGTGCTTCTTTTGCTCTTGTTTTGCGGTGAACTAGTGCGTCGCACTACCCACTCGGGCACCAGGCTTCACACGCTCGAGCAAGGCCAGCATCTGGGCCTCGATGCGATGCAAAGCTGCCTCTGTATGCCCCTCAAAACGCAAGACCAATACTGGCGTCGTATTGCTGGCACGAATCAAACCAAAACCATCGAACCAGTCCACGCGCAAGCCATCAATCGTGCTGATTTGTGCACTGGAGGCATCTAACACCTCAGGTGCCAGCGCTTGCAGCTGGACAGTCAGCGCATGGGGCTCGCCTTCTGCGCAGGCCACATTCAACTCTGGCGTAGAAAAGCTGGTGGGCAGTGCATTCAACACCGCGCTGGGATCGGACTCTCGACTCACAATTTCCAGCAAACGGCAGCCTGCGTAGGTACCGTCATCAAAGCCATACCAGCGCTCCTTAAAGAAAATATGGCCACTCATTTCTCCACCCAGTGGAGAGTCAAGCTCTTTCATCCGCGCTTTCACCAGCGAGTGCCCGGTTTTGTACATTTCAGGCACGCCACCCGCCTCTCGAATCGCAGGCGCCAAGCGTTGTGTGCATTTCACGTCAAACAAAATCGTGCCGCCAGGCACACGCGAGAGCACATCTTTGGCAAACAGCATCATCTGCCGATCTGGGTAAATGGTCTGACCATCTTTGGTCACAATACCCAAGCGGTCACCGTCGCCATCAAACGCCAAGCCCAGCTCTGCATCAGTCTCTTGCAGGGCTTTGACGACATCGCGCAAATTCTCTGGCTTGCTAGGGTCGGGGTGGTGGTTCGGGAAATTGCCATCTACCTCAGAGAACAATTCCAGCACTTCGCAGCCCAGGGCCCTAAATATGGCAGGCGCAGTCGCACCAGCAACGCCATTACCGCAGTCCACCACAATTTTCACAGGGCGTGCCAGCTTCACATCCCCAACGATGCGCGCGGTGTAATCTGCCAGCACGTCCGCATGGCGAATGCTGCCACCCGGTTGCAAAAGCCAGTTTTCCGCTTCAATCGTCTGGCGCAGCGCCTGAATTTCAGGCCCATAGATCGCACGTCCCGCCAGAACCATTTTGAAGCCGTTGTAGTCCTTCGGGTTATGGCTGCCAGTGACCATGATGCCGCTCTTGCACAAGGTGCAGGCTGCGAAATACAGCATGGGGGTAGTACACATCCCCACATCAATCACTTCCAAACCCACATCTACCAGCCCGACCATCAAAGCTTGGCTTAAGGCTGGGCCCGATAAGCGGCCATCTCTTCCTACCGCCACAACACGCTCGCCTTCAGCCAGCGCAGCCATCCCAAAAGCACGCCCAATGCTGCGCGCTACCGCTTCCGTCAAGGTGGCGGGTACTACCCCGCGAATGTCGTATGCCTTAAAGATAGAAGCAGCAATCTGCACAGTAGAGTCCTTGGTGGTTATTCCACAAAAAAAAACGAGGCACCGTTCGTGCCTTGCCTTGGCCCATTTTAGTAGCCACAGACCACCTTCCACGCAAGCGCCGAACTCAAAGCTTGCCCGTGGATGGCAAACAAGTCATTAGATTTCAATGCCCAAGCTGTTTAAGCAGCTCTCGCTCATCCGTGGTCGGAGTCGATAACACGAACCCACAGCGCGTTCACAAACCTCGGGAGTAAAACGGGTAGCTTTAGCGTTCATAACTCAATCTTCTCAGTATTGAACTACCACTGGTGCCGATGCGATTCAGACAACGCAAAACAGAAACCCCCTGCCCATTCGCACAGGCAGAGGGTTAAACCGAAATTCAGCACGGCTGTTTAGTTACGCTCGCGAGCGATAGCTACATTCAAAGAGCGGCCTTCTGTAGGCTGGCCATTCAATCCCTGTACTGCAGCGGCAGCGGCTTCTGGGGTAGACATTTCTACAAATGCAAAACCGCGTGAGCGACCAGTGTCACGATCCAAGATGACTTGAGATGAAGTCACAGTGCCGTAATTTGTGAAGAGCTTACGCAATGCATCGCTATCAAGCGAAAAAGCGAGGTTGCTGACGTAAAGCTTGTTTTGCATAGCGTACGTTCCCAAAAATTGAAATTACCGGCCAAAGCAACGATGGCTTAGTTGGGACGGCGTCTCGGAGCAGCACCGCCGCCGGAACGCGTTTCAAGGTGGCGGAACGTGACTCGACCTTTGTTCAGGTCATAAGGAGACATCTCGATGGTGACCTTGTCGCCTGCCAGAACACGAATGCGGTGCTTGCGCATCTTGCCTCCCGAGTAAGCAATCAACTGGTGCCCGTTTTCAAGCACCACACGAAAGCGTGTATCAGGCAAAACTTCTTCAACGCGACCTTGCATTTCGATAAGTTCTTCTTTTGACATGAGTCTCCTAGGAAAGTGAAAATAAAACGAGCGTCAAGTGCTTGCGTTCAGTTCAATTGGTTTGACAGCACCATGGTGCGTGCCTGCGCTAAGGCGTAACTGTTTGCCAGTGTTTCGCTGGCAAACTGAGGGATAAAACGGAAAATGCGGTCATAAACGCCGCGACGAATAGACACGGAAGAGGCAAACTGGCCTGACTCGCCAAGGTAGCTGAATGGTGTAACAACGTAGTTGCCTACCTGCTCTTTGATTTTTTGTTGCAGCATTGAATGTATGGACGAAGCCACCCAGCAGAAAGGGCACTGCTATCGTCAAAATAGAAATGGAACCCTGAAGAGGGCAGTGAATGTGCAAGCAGAGTATGGAAAGCCTGCAAGAATTCGCCGTGGAGAGGTGTGACCGTCACGCGCTTCAAAGAAGGGAACTACCCAATGCCAAGGGGCTGTAATGGGGGTCAGACATACACTAGGGTGGACGAACAAAAAACTAGCGCATGGGTTGAGTATATACGCTGTTCTTAAAATTGGCTCACACTCTATCGCTCATCCCTTGAGCTGAATCGCCCAGAGTTTTGCAGAGGATTCAAAGCCCCTATTTCCGTTCAAAGGGGAGCCTATACTACTGATTAGTGTGTTTGGAAAGCTCCTCCTGGAGCCTTCGTGCAGTTCATGGCGAATGTCTAAAGGGCTTACTCAAGCATGCTTGGCTAGACAGTGGTGGCGTATATGACTACTGCAAACTGGCCTTAGATGAGCGTGATTCGGGAGAGGCCTGCAGTAGACATCAAGTGGCAAAGCTGCTGCGCACAGAGGGTATGAGAGCTCGGCATGGCTATGGTAAGCGCGCAAGACAGTGCACTGGCGGTATTGGTTCCCAACTTGCATCAGCAACAATTCAGCGAGGCTGGACGCCATCTAGAAAAAGCTGGTCGATTCGCCAACAAACACGGCGCTTAAAGCACCCTGTTTTGATTTCTCACACAACATCAGCTACCCAGCAACTCTTTCACCTGTGCCAAAGCATTTGGATCTTCCATGGTGGTCAGGTCGCCGGGGTCTCTATGCTCAGCAACCGCCTGCAGCGCCCGACGCAGCAATTTACCACTGCGTGTTTTCGGCAAAGCTGTCACAAATAACACCCGGGATGGCCGAGCGACTGCACCAAGCTGGCTATCCACCAATCTCATTACCTCGGCCTCCATCTGCGCTTGTTGCTGCGCATCAGCGACTTTGCTGGCATCACGCATGACCGCGAATGCCATAGCAGCTTGCCCCTTAAGGCTATCTGCAACACCCACTACAGCCACTTCCGCAACCTCAGGGTGTGCAGAGATGCTTTCTTCAATTTCACGGGTGCCCAAGCGATGCCCTGCAACGTTAATTACATCATCGGTTCGACCCAAGATAAAGTGATAACCCTGCTCATCACGAATACCCCAGTCGAAGGTGCTATAGATCAACTTTTCGGGAATACTCTGCCAGTAGGTTTTGACAAAGCGCTCATCATCGCCCCAGATCGTCTGCATGCATCCGGGAGGTAGCGGCCCCTCAATCGCCAGCACGCCTTTTTGATTGGGTTCGCGCAATTCTTCACCGGTTTTGTCGTCAATCAGCTTGACGTTGTAGCCATAAACCGCTTTCCCCGGACTTCCGAACTTACTGGCCTGCGGTTCCACTCCGTTACACAAGGTCATGATGGGCCAGCCCGTTTCTGTCTGCCAATAATTATCAATAATCGGCACTTGAAGCGCATCGCTAATCCATTGCGCTGTAGGCTCATCCAGCGGCTCTCCCGCCAACCACAGCGCCTGCAAGCTGGAAAGATCATATTGGCGCAAAAATGCAGGATCGTGCTTTTTCAATACACGCACTGCCGTCGGAGCAGAAAACATGTGTGTGATACGGTATTTCTCTACCAAGCTCCACCAAATACCTGCATCCGGACGAATTGGCAGCCCTTCATACAGTATGGTTGCCATTCCAGCAATCAATGGTGCATAGATGATGTAGCTGTGCCCAACCACCCAGCCAATATCGCTGGTGCAAAAAAAAGTTTGCCCGGCTTTGGCATTAAAGATGTGAGACATGCTCGCAGCCAAAGCCACTGTGTAGCCCCCTGTATCCCGCTGTACTCCTTTAGGTTTTCCGGTTGTTCCGCTGGTATAAAGAATGTAGCTTGGGTCAGTAGATTTGACCGTCACGCATGGCACTTGCGCATCCATGACCTTCGCACGCAAATCGGTCCACAGATGATCCCTGCCAGCACGCAAGTCCATTGCAGCCAAACCACGATTGGCCAAAAGCACTGCCTGTGGTTTGTGCGTACTTAACTGCAGCGCTTCATCGAGCAAAGGCTTGTATGCCAGAACACGCCCGCCACGGGATCCTGCATCGGCACTGACAATAACCTTGGGCTTCGCATCATCAATACGCGATGCCAAGGAGACAGAAGCAAAACCACCAAATACCACGCAGTGAATAGCACCTAAACGTGCACATGCAAGCATCGCAAAAACAGCCTCGGCAATCATGGGCATATAAATCTGCACACGATCACCCTTCTCTACCCCAAAAAACTGCAGCACTGCTGCCATGCGCTGCACTTCTGCGTGCAAATCGCGGTAGGTATACGTTTTTTCTGTATTCGTTTCTGTCGATACCGCAATCAGCGCAGGTTGATCTGCTCGATCTTTCAAGTGCCGGTCTACCGCGTTATGACAAAGGTTTAACTGCCCATCCGCAAACCACTGCACAAAAGGCGGATTGCTGTAATCACAGATTTTTTCCGGCTCTTTGACCCAATCAACCAAGCTCATTTGCTGTTGCCAAAATGCATCGCGCGTTTGAGGATCGATGGAACGCTGATGAAACTCTGCAAATCCTGACCTCATGAGACCGTCTCCTTAGCTTTTTTATCTGCAACTTATTATTCATTCGGCTCTTTCGATAAGCTGACAAGCATGTTTATGCAAGTTTCACGCCCAAGAAGCCAAAGAGATGAATACACACTCCACTAAACACGAGTTTTTTGCAAAATAATTGCTAGCCTTGGAACGCAAACTGTTTCTTTTTAAGAAAAAGCGTAAAATTCATGTCTTCCAACTGACAATGTCTTTACCTTGTGGCATTGCTAAACCATTTATCTCAACACCGTTAAATGACTACTTACAAAGAATTACTGGCTCAACGCGCAGAACTGGAAAAACAAATTGAAGCTGCACGCAAAGAAGCCTTGTCTTCTGCGATCGCCCAAGTTCGCGCCATCATCGCCGAATACGAACTGACAGAAGAAGACGTTTTCTCCAAGAAAACTGCTCGCGCAGCCACTACCGGCCATAAAACGGTGGCTCCCAAATACCGCGACCCCATTACAGGTGCAACGTGGACTGGTCGCGGCAAGCCACCACTGTGGATTGCAGGCAAAGACCGTCTGAACTTCCTCATCGAAGATCAAGCGGCGGCGTAACAAGCACGCAACTTGGTGAATAGCCCCAAAAAAGCCCAAGGGAAATACCTTGGGCTTTTTTGTTACTGAATGGGTGCATTACATACGAAAGACTTCCAGCGTGCGCCCCAGTACTGCGGCATTACTGCTCATACCTTGCGCTGCCTCAGCAGACTCTTCCGCTTGGCGCGCATTCTCTTGCGTCACCCTATCTAGATCGTTCAAAGCTGCATTGACTTGACCAATGCCTGAAGCTTGGTTGCGCGTAGCATCGCCCATGGCACGCATCAGATGACTCACATGAGCCACCGCCTGCACCACATCGCCGATGGTGTGACTGGCATCTTGCATACCCTCCACGCCTTGGGTAATTTGCGCATTCGAGTTTGAAATCAAACGACGGATCTCACCAGCGGCTTGCGCACTGCTTTGCGCCAGTGCTCGCACTTCTCCAGCAACCACCGCAAAACCTCGTCCCTGCTCTCCTGCGCGTGCAGCCTCCACTGCCGCATTCAGCGCCAAGATATTGGTCTGAAACGCGATAGATTCAATCGTGGCAATAATTTGCCCCATTTGCTGAGAAGACTGACGCATGCTTTGCACCAAGCTTCCAACCCCATCCATGGCTTGTCCACCCTGCGTGGCAAGTTGGGCACTTTTTTCACTCTCTTGCATCACATCATGGGTGGTTTGCTGAGACTCCACCACCGTCTGTGCAAGCACCTGCATGGTGCTTGCTGTTTCCTGCAGTTTGCTGGCCTGTATGTCTGTGCGTTGCGCCAAATTACTGGCTCCTGCAGAAATGCTGCGAGACAAATGCGTGAAGCTATTGATTTCATGGCGCGCATCACCGACCACAGCACGCAAGTTGATGTGCACTTGGTGCAAGCGCTCCATCAGCAACGCCATAGGATGGCGGCCCTGAAGCAAAGCGGGCAAACGACCATTGAGTTGACACCCAGCCAGCTCCTTGGCCAAAGCATTAATTCGCTCAAAGGGTTGCGTTATCCGCACACTCAAACGCCACAAAGCAAACCCCATCCCAGCGACCAACAATACTATTTGCACTGCCAACTGCCACGATTGCACCCATCCCATCCACGGAAAAGCTGCCGCCACCACAAAAATTGGCAACATCATCCAAGCCATTCGAGTCGTAAAGCTAAAGCGCTGCAGTTTTCCCAGCTGGTTGCGCCACCCGGTGCGGCGAACGTGACCAGCGTGCAAACTGACTTCTGGATGGCTCTTACCTCGCTGCACATCAAGCTTGGCATATAAAGCCTGCGCCGCCTGCACCTGTTCGCGCGTAGGCTTGGCCCGCACCGACATGTAACCTACAGGCTTGCCGTTTTGCATGATCGGCGTGACATGGGCCTCAACCCAATAAAAACTGCCATCCTTGCGGCGATTTTTCACCATACCCTTCCAGCTACGCCCATGTCCAATCGTGGCCCACATATCCCTGAATGCCTCTGACGGCATATCGGGGTGGCGCACCATATTGTGTTGCTGCCCCATCAGCTCTTGCATGCTGTAGCCACTCACACGCTCAAATGCTGCATTGCAGTGGGTAATGTGACCACGGCTATCCGTGGTGGACATCAGCAACTCATCAGCGGAGTAATCAAACTCTCGGTCAAATACTGGCAAATTTTCGCGCATACCTAGATTTTCCAGGCTGCAGTCGCCATGCATCCATATTCAAGAAGAATGCGCGCAGCCTAATTTTCACAACCATTTCTTAGCAGGCGTGATGCTATCGAGATTGCAGGCATGTCCGAGCTTCAACAGAGAATCTTTTGAAAGCGGTGACCACCTTTTGTGCCAAAGCAAGAAGCACGATGGCATCACCATAAAGCGTTCGCGCGCTGCCTGGCATATCCATGCAATTAAACGCAAAGCCATGATGCGCACACATGCGCCACAAACAAAAAAGCCTCCTGATTAAAATCAGGAGGCTGCTTGTATTGGTCGGCGTGGCGGGATTCGAACTCGCGACCCCTTGCACCCCATGCAAGTGCGCTACCAGGCTGCGCTACACGCCGAAGCATCAGATTATATCTTGGTTTTCACACCCACTTTTCAAAACTCTGATGATTCTGCAAAGTGATGCGACTTGAAATTTCTTTCAAATCGCTTTCGATAAATTGGTCGGCGTGGCGGGATTCGAACTCGCGACCCCTTGCACCCCATGCAAGTGCGCTACCAGGCTGCGCTACACGCCGAAGCCATGATTGTAATCCATTTTCATAGCAGCCTAGGCAAACCTGGCGCCACAAAACCTAGATTCTGTGCAGATGCTTTGAAATCAAGCACCTACGCCAACCTTAGCCTTGAATTTGCTCCTTGAGCTTGGTACTGGCGTGGAAAGTCACCACGCGGCGTGCCTCAATCGGGATCAATTCACCAGTGCGGGGGTTGCGCCCCGGGCGTGGCGCCTTGGTGCGAATCTGGAAGTTACCAAAGCCCGAAAGCTTCACTTCCTCGCCCTGCACCAGGCTTTGCGAGATCAGATCAAAGTAGGCATCGACCATATCTTTGGCTTCGCGCTTGCTCACACCCAACTGGTCAAACAGCAAATCTGCCAGTTGTGCTTTAGTCAAAGCGCCGGTGGCATCCAATTCACTATTCATCAAAACTTTGCTCGCTTCCATCTGTTTACCTTAACCACGCAAACGCGCTGCAACTTGGGACTGCAAAGCCGCGATCGCACCCTGCATCGCCGCGTCGATTTCCACATCCGTCAATGCAGCATCATCGCGCCCCAGGGTTAAACGCACCGCCAGGCTCTTTTCGTCTTGCGCCAAGCTGCCGGGTGCAGCCTCTTCGCCCGCCTTGAGCTTTTTAGGGCGGAACACGTCAAACAGCACGGCATTGCGCAAGATACCACCCTGCACGCCAGCTGCGACAGCCGCCATGACTTGCGCATGGGTCACGGTTTCTTTGACGACCACCGCAATATCGCGCTCCACCGCCTGATGCTTGGCAACGGCTTGGAACTTAGGCACCTCACGCGCCAACACCGCATCCAGCTCTAACTCAAACAGCACGGGCGTCTGCGCCAAATCCCACTCCTGGCGCCACTGGGGGTGCAACTCGCCAACAACACCGATGGCCTTGCCATTCAACACTACGCGCGCGCAGCGGCCAGGGTGCATCGCAGGGTGCTCCGCTGCTTCAAACACAGGCTTCAAGGGTGCTAGCAATGCCTCGACATCACCCTTTACGTCGTAAAAATCTACCTTGGCGTCCGCTTGGCCCCACTGCTGCTGCGCTGCAGCGCCGTAAGCCAAACCCGCCACGCGCATGGGCTGCTCAAACCCCTTCACGGTCGTGTCAGACTCCACCACGCTGTCGTTGCGCAAGAACACACGGCCCAACTCAAACACGCGCACGCGGGGTGCTTTGCGGTCGACGTTGAACTTCAGCACTTGCATCAGCGAGCCAATGAGGCTGGAGCGCATCACACTCAGCTGGCTGGCAATCGGGTTCAGCAGCTTGATCGGATTGGTGTTACCGGCCAGCTCTGCCTCCCACTTTTCTTCCACAAACGAGAAGTTGATGGTTTCTTGGTAACCCAGCGCAGCCAACGCATGGCGCACAGCGTAAGGGCTGCGCTTGTTTTCTGCACGCAGCTTCGGGCTGATGGGAGCAAGTGGCTTGGTGGTCGGCAAGTTGTCGTAACCAATCATGCGCGCCACTTCTTCGATCAAGTCTTCTTCCAGATTGATGTCAAAGCGGAAAGTCGGCGCAGTCACGCTGATCATGCCTTCGCTGGCTACCGTCGCCGGCAGACCCAGACCGTTGAGCGCATCCAAGCACTGCTGCTGCGTCACCGGCATGCCAATCACCTTGGCAGCACGGGCCACGCGCAGTTGCACGGGCTTGGGATGCGGCATATTGGGCTGGTGGTCATCGATCGCGCACACCTGCGTTGCAGGCGTGCCGCAAATCTCCAGCACCAACTGGGTGATGCGCTCGATGTGCTCCACGGTGAATTCGGGGTCTACACCGCGCTCAAAACGGTGACCCGCATCGGTGGAGAAATTGAAGTGGCGCGAGCGGCCTGCGACAGCCTTGGGGAACCAGAACGCAGCTTCGATGTAGATGTTCTGGGTGTCGTCCGACACGGCGGTGTGGTCACCACCCATGATGCCCGCCAGCGATTCCACCGCGCTGTCATCCGCAATCACACCCACCTTGGTGAAGCCATCCAACTTCACAGTATTGCCATTCAGGAGCTTCAAGGTTTCACCCTCTTTGCCCCACCGCACGGTCAGCCCGCCGTTGATCTTGTCCAGATCAAAAATGTGGCTGGGCCGGCCCAGCTCAAACATCACGTAGTTGGAGATGTCGACCAAGGGGCTGACCGAGCGCTGGCCGCAGCGCGCCAGACGATCCACCATCCACTTGGGGGTCTGCACTTGCGTGTTCACATTGCGCACAATGCGGCCCGAGAAGCGACCACACAGGTCAGCCGCCTCAATTTTTACAGGCAACTTGTCTTGCGAAGCAACTACCGCTTGCGGGTAGTCGATGGCCTTCAGGGGCGCGCCCGTCAAGGCCGACAATTCACGCGCAATACCGTACACGCTCAGGCAGTGCGCCAAGTTGGGCGTCAGCTTCAGCGTGAACAGGGTGTCGTCCAGGTTCAGGTATTCGCGAATGTTTTGCCCCAAGGGCGCATCCACAGGCAGCTCCAGCAGGCCGCTGGCATCGTCGTCGATGCCCAGCTCCTTGGCCGAGCACAGCATGCCGTAGCTGGGCACGCCGCGCAGTTTGCCGATCTTGATCTTGAATGGCTTGCCATCGGCACCGGGGGGCAGCTCTGCACCCACCGTCGCGCAAGGGATGCGAATGCCCACGCGCGCGTTGGGCGCGCCGCAGACAATGTTCAGCAGCTCAGGGCCACCTACATCCACCTGACACACGCGCAGGCGATCTGCGTCGGGGTGCTGCACGGCTTCTTTGATTTCACCGACCACAATGCCAGAGAAAGCGGGAGCAACAGGCTCCAGCTCCTCCACTTCCAGACCAGCCATGGTCAAGGTGTCGGCCAGTTGCTGGGTGGTCAAGTTGGGGTTGCAATATTGGCGCAACCAAGATTCAGGAAATTGCATAGTCAGTCTCTTTGGCGTTCTTGCCAGCGCCCCGCAATTCTTGCGGGAAGCAGTCGCTGGCTGGGCTGCGTATCTTCAAAATAAGAGCTGCTTGCGCTTATCGCACCTTGTTTTCAGCATTAAAACCATCTGAAAACCTTTGCAGACAGGCGCCAACCGCTCCTTTTATGGATTACTGGAACTGCGACAGAAAACGGATGTCGCCGTCGAAGAACAGGCGCAAGTCATTCACGCCATAACGCAGCATGGTCAGGCGGTCAGGGCCCATGCCAAAGGCAAAGCCGATGTACTTTTCAGGGTCCAGGCCCATATTGCGCACCACGTTGGGGTGCACCTGGCCTGAGCCCGCCACTTCCAGCCATCTGCCCGCCAAGGGGCCGCTTTGGAACTGGATATCGATTTCAGCCGAAGGCTCGGTGAACGGGAAAAAGCTGGGGCGGAAGCGCAGCACCAAATCATCTTGCTCAAAGAAAGTCTTGCAGAAGTCCGTGAACACTACCTTCAAGTCTTTAAAGCTGATGTTCTCGCCAATCCAGATGCCTTCGCATTGGTGAAACATGGGCGAGTGGGTCGCATCCGAATCCACACGGTAGGTGCGGCCTGGCGCAATCACGCGGATTTCAGGCATTGTCTGCCCAGCGTCCAGCATGTTGCGGTATTTTTTCACGTGCTGCACCGCATAACGCACCTGCATCGGGCTGGTGTGCGTGCGCAGCAAATTGGGCGCCTGCTCTGTGCCGCCCTCCACATAGAAGGTGTCGTGCATGGAGCGCGCGGGGTGGTCTTCCGGCGTATTGAGGGCCGTAAAGTTAAACCAGTCGGATTCAATCTCGGGGCCATCAGCCACATCAAAGCCCATTGAGCCGAAGATGCCCTCAATGCGCTCCATGGTGATGGACACAGGGTGCAAGCCACCAGCACCACGGCGACGGCCAGGCAAGGTCACATCCAGCACTTCGGCCTTCAGATGGGCTTGCAGCTCGGCATCGGCCAAGGCCTTGCGGCGGGCCGTCAAAGCCGCTTCAATGGCCTGCTTGGCCACGTTGATGGCAGCGCCGCGCGACTTTTTCTCTTCGACGGAAAGCTGCGCCATGCCCTTCATGAGCTCAGTCATCTTGCCCGACTTGCCCAAAAACTGCGCCTTCGCATTTTCCAGATCAGCGGGGGTGTGGGCCTGCGCAAACAGCTGCTGCGCGCTCTCGACCAGAGAATCCAACTCGTTCATACCGACTCTTTATCGACTTATAAAAATAAACAAGGGCTAGTGCCTTTTCAAGCCCTAGCCCTTGCAGTTTGTGCGCTAGCAGCTACCCAAAGAGTAGCTACACACCGTTAACTTAAGCAGCCAGCTTGGCCTTCACTTGGTCAACGATAGCTGCAAAAGCAGCCTTGTCGTGCACAGCGATATCGGCCAGCATCTTGCGGTCGATTTCGATGGTTGCCTTCTTCAGGCCGTTGGCGAACTGGCTGTATGTCAGACCCAATTCACGAGCAGCGGCGTTGATACGGGCAATCCACAGCTGGCGGAACACGCGCTTCTTGTTACGACGGTCACGGTATGCGTATTGACCGGCCTTCATCACCGCCTGCTTGGCGACGCGGAAGACGTTACCGCGGCGACCGCGGAAACCCTTAGCAAGATTCAGAACTTTTTTGTGACGGGCACGGGCCGTTACACCACGTTTGACGCGAGGCATGTATTTTCTCCTTGTTCGTCAGTGAATTACAGACCAGCGCCAGGCAACATCTTTGCGATGGAGCCCATATCGCCTTCATGCACGGAGGTAATGCCACGCAGGTGGCGCTTATTCTTCGTGGTCTTCTTGGTCAAGATGTGACGCTTGAAGGCTTGGCCGCGCTTAACGGTACCACCTGGACGAACGCGAAAACGCTTCTTCGCGCTGCTCTTGGTTTTCATTTTGGGCATGTAAATGCTCCTGTTTATTGTGCTCGTGAGGCGCCTGTACAACCTGCACAGATCTTGTTGGCCCCGAGACACTTCTTAGGTGCTGACTTGCGCCAGCGTTTTAGCAACTCTTTCGAGCCACAAAACAGAAACCTGCCTTTGCAGGCAGGTCTCCTAAAATTCTACCCCAGCTTAAGCTGCGCTGCCGCTTTCTGCAGCTGGCTTTGCACCAGCAGCCGTAGGCTTTTTGCGCGCAGGGGCGATCATCATAACCATTTGTCGGCCTTCCAGCTTAGGGAATTGCTCCACTTGGATGGAATCAGCCAACTCATCACGCAAACGATTGAGCAAATCAATACCCAATTGCTGGTGCGTAATTTCACGACCACGGAAGCGCAAAGTCACCTTGACCTTATCGCCCTCAGCCAAGAAGCGACGAATATTGCGCAGCTTGATGTTGTAGTCACCATCATCGGTACCAGGACGGAATTTCACCTCCTTGATATCGATCACAGTTTGCTTGGCCTTGGCTTCTGCGGCCTTCTTTTGCTCTTGATACTTGAACTTACCGTAGTCCATCAAGCGGCAAACAGGAGGATTTGCAGTTGCGGCAATTTCCACCAAATCAACGTCCAAATCACCTGCCATGCGCAGCGCTTCTTGCAAAGAAACAATGCCAATGGGTTCGTTTTCAGGACCGGACAGGCGCACTTCAGGCGCCATGATTTCACGGTTCAGACGGTGTTTGCGTTCCTCGCGGTGGCGACGGTCACGAAATTCTGTAGCTATGGCTTTCACCCTAAATTCAAATCGCTACGAAAAGCGTAGCTGCTTGCATCGATGAGACGAGCGCGGGCTACCCGCGCTTCATTCCATCAGACTTTGTTGTTAATGTCGTTGAGGAGCAATTCAATGAATGCTTCTACCGACATAACGCCCAAGTCTTTGTTTCCTCGGGCACGCACAGCGACGGTGCCTGCCGCTTTTTCCTTGTCGCCAGCGACAAGGATATAAGGCAGCTTTTGCAATGCATGCTCGCGTATTTTATACGTGATCTTTTCGTTGCGCAGGTCAGACACCACCTTAAGGCTTTGGTGAGGCAGTGCTTTTTGCACCTTTGCCACAACTTCTCTCACATAGTCGGCTTGCGCATCAGTGATGTTGAGCACAGCGACCTGCTCAGGCGCCAACCACACGGGCAAAGCACCCGCAAACTGCTCCACCAAAATACCGATAAAGCGCTCCAGCGAACCAACAATCGCACGGTGCAGCATCACGGGGCGGTGACGATTGCCATCTTCACCAACATACTCCGCATCCAAGCGCTCTGGCATAGAGAAGTCGACCTGAATTGTGCCGCATTGCCACTGACGACCCAACGCATCCTTCAGTGTGTATTCAATTTTTGGGCCGTAGAAAGCACCATCACCAACAGCAATTTGGTATTCACTACCAGAAGCCTGCAATGCATCAAACAACGCTTTTTCCGCCTTGTCCCAGCTCTCATCCGAGCCAATGCGCGCCTCAGGCCGGGTAGCCACTTTGTAAATGATGTCGGTAAAACCGAAGTCGGCATAGACCTTCTGCACCAGCTTATTGAAGTTCAGCACCTCCTGCTGAATCATGTCTTCGGTGCAAAAAATATGGCCGTCATCTTGCGTAAAACCACGCACACGCATGATGCCGTGCAAACCACCTGTGGGCTCATTACGGTGACACTGACCAAACTCGCCGTAGCGCAAAGGCAAGTCACGGTAGCTCTTCAAGCCCTGCTTAAAGATCAGGATGTGGCCCGGACAGTTCATCGGCTTCAAAGCATAGTCGCGCTTTTCCGACTCGGTGACAAACATATTGTCACGGTACTTATCCCAGTGCCCCGTCTTCTCCCATAAGGTTTTATCCAGAATCTGGGGACCCTTCACCTCTTCGTAGCCGTTGTCGCGGTACACCTGGCGCATGTACTGCTCTACCTCTTGCCAGACACGCCATCCTTTGGGATGCCAGAAAACAGTACCGGGCGAGCATTCGTCGATGTGGTACAGATCCAGTTCACGCCCCAAGCGGCGATGGTCACGCTTTTCAGCTTCTTCGATGCGAGTGATGTATGCCTGCAGGTCTTTCTTATCCGCCCATGCCGTGCCATAGACGCGCTGCAGCTGCTCGTTCTTGGCATCCCCACGCCAGTAGGCACCCGCCAGCTTGGTCAACTTAAAGACCTTCAAAAAACGGGTATTGGGCACGTGAGGGCCACGGCACATATCCACATATTCTTGGTGGTAGTACAAGCCCATGGCCTGCTCATCAGGCATGTCTTCCACCAGACGCAGCTTGTAGTCTTCACCGCGCGACTTGAACACCTCAATGACTTCCGCACGCGGCGTCATCTTCTTGATCACGTCATAGTCTTGCGCAATCAGTTCTTTCATGCGCGCTTCGATAGCTGCCAAGTCATCGGGGGTGAAGGGGCGTTCGTACGAAATGTCGTAGTAGAAGCCTTCATCAATCACAGGCCCGATCACCATCTTCGCAGAGGGATACAGCTGCTTCACTGCATGCCCCACCAAGTGAGCAGTCGAGTGGCGAATGATTTCTACGCCTTCGTGGTCTTTGGGCGTAATGATTTGCAGCTTGGCGTCTTGCTCAATCAACTCGCAAGCATCCACCAAACGGCCATTGATCTTGCCTGCAACGGTATTTTTGGCCAAACCGGGGCCAATCGATGCAGCCACTTGCATGACGGTGACAGGGCCATCAAATTCGCGCTGCGAACCGTCAGGTAGTGTGATCTTTAACATGAAAATCCTTAGCTATCTTTATCTATAACAGTAGCGCGCAAACCGTCAAAAAGCAAAGCGCGGAACTCGTCCGCGCTTCTTTGGATATTTACAACTCCGGGCAGGCGCGAACAGACAGCCCTCATGGGCTGCACAACATCTCAATGTTCGTCGTTCGCGGTGTCATAACCAGATTGCCTTTCTCGCCCTTGTTGGTTAGCTCTTGCTGCATTTTAGCGTTGTACAAACAAAAAAACCCGTAGCCGAAACTACGGGCACATGCCAAGTCACACATTCATGACGTCAGAAAGCACCCCACCACGCTTTCTGACGGTATTTCATCAGTGGAACTGTTCTTCTTCTGTCGAGCCTGTCAAAGCCTTCACCGAGGAAGAACCACCCTGAATCACAGTGGTTACATCGTCAAAGTAACCGGCACCCACTTCTTGCTGGTGCGACACAAAGGTGTAACCCTTGTCGCGCGCTGCAAACTCTGGCTCTTGCACCATGTTGACGTAGTGCTTCATGCCTTCGCCACGGGCGTAAGCGTGGGCAAACTGGAAGCTGTTGTACCAATTAATATGGATACCAGCTAAGGTGATGAACTGGAACTTGTAACCCAGTGCCGACAGCTCTTCCTGGAAGGACGCGATCTGGCTGTCGTTCAAGTTCTTCTTCCAGTTAAACGATGGTGAGCAGTTATACGACAGCAGCTTGCCTGGGCAGGCTGCGTGCACGGCTTGCGCAAATTCACGGGCAAACCCAATGTCTGGCACCCCGGTTTCGCACCACACCAAGTCTGCGTAAGGTGCATAAGCCACACCACGGCTGATAGATTGCTCCAAGCCGTTTTTCACTCGGTAGAAACCTTCTTGGGTGCGTTCACCGGTCAGAAATGGCTTGTCGTTAGCGTCGTGATCCGAAGTGATCAGGTTGGCAGCTTCCGCATCGGTACGTGCCAGAACGATGGTGGATACACCCATCACGTCTGCTGCAAAGCGTGCCGAAATCAGCTTTTCGCAAGCCTCTTGCGTAGGTACCAACACTTTGCCACCCATGTGGCCGCACTTCTTCACCGCCGCCAATTGGTCTTCAAAGTGCACGCCGGATGCGCCAGCAGCAATCATGTTCTTCATCAACTCAAACGCATTGAGCACACCACCAAAGCCTGCTTCCGCATCGGCAACGATAGGCAAGAAGTAATCGATGAATTCTTGGTCATCAGGATTGATACCACGGCTCCACTGGATTTCGTCGGCGCGCTTGAAGGTATTGTTGATGCGGCGCACCATGGTGGGCACCGAGTCGTAGGCGTACAGCGACTGGTCGGGATACATGGTTTCCGAGGTATTGCCATCTGCAGCCACTTGCCAGCCCGACAGGTATACAGCCTCCAAACCCGCCTTGGCCTGCTGCATGGCTTGACCGGCAGAAATCGCACCGAAGGCATTCACATAACCCTTTTTGGCGCCGCCATTGATCTTTTCCCAGAGCTTTTCAGCACCACGCTTGGCCAATGTGTGCTCTGGCTGCAAGCTACCACGCAGACGCACTACGTCGGCTGCGGTGTAACCGCGCTTGACGCCCTTCCAACGGGGGTTTTGCGCCCAATCCTTTTCCAAGGCGGCAATTTGCTGTTCACGGCTCAGTTGTTGGTTCAGGGATTCAGGCATATCAGTCTCCGATCAAAGTAAAGCAAGGGTTAAAACTTTGGTGCCGTTTTGCGTTTGGCTTGGAGACAAATTTAAGTCTTATAGAAGAGTTAAGCAATCTCTTATGTCTTATATAAGACAAATTTTTTATCCTTTACAATCAATGCATTACACAAAAATTTCTCAATGCGAAAAGCAGTCTCTCTTGGCAAAATGTATTTCCTGCACTGCATCAAATAGATTTTCACATTATGAAATTGAATTTTGATGCAATGAAATATGCTGGTGATTATCACTGGGCACCCGCACTGCCGACTGCCCCTAGGTATGCAGTGCATGTGCAGCTATGACCACCCCATCTTCATCGGCATACAGCCAGTCCCCAGGGTGAACTTTCACTCCAGCGATATCTACCGCAACATCCGCCTGCCCTTCGCCACGCTTTTCCGTAGGCATAGGCATTAAAGCAAGCGCAGCAATGCCTACAGCAGCCGTGCGCAGTTCCGCTGCATCACGCACACAACCAAAAACCAAAACCCCTGCCCAACCATTGCGAGCGGCTGCAGCAGCCAAATTCCCGCCTGCCAACGCTTTGCGCAAAGATCCGCCACCGTCAACCACCAAAACGCGGCCTTCTCCTGAGGAATCCAAGGCTTGCTTCACAAGGCTGTTATCTTCAAAACACTTCACGGTGACAACAGGCCCTGCAAAATGGGAGTGCCCTCCAAAATGTTGAAATACTGGAGGCAGTACACGAAATGCGCCGCTATCGTCGTTCTTGTGTGCGTCGCATAAATCACAAGTTTGGAAAGTAATAGCCACCAAGCATCTCCATTTTTTGTTGATACAAATCCAGAGGCCTCGCCGCTGGATGCAGTGGCACATCCTCCCATTGAGCTGGCAGATTACAAAGCAGACGTGCAGTTTTTGCGGCTTTACGTGCTCTCCTGCAACAAAAGAGGTGAAAAAACTAGTTCGCCCGCTTGGAAAGGCGAAATTTTCCCATTAGCATCTGGCACAACCAGTTCTAGACAGATGCACACCCGTCATCAGCGCTGGCACAACTCATCCCAAAAAGGAAAGCAAAAAATGGCAACTGCAAAGAAGGCAACTGCTGCAACCGCAGCTCCCGCGAAAAAGCGCACTCCTAACGCCGCCTTCATGAAACCCCTGACACCCAGCGCTGCTTTGGCCGCTGTGGTGGGCAAGGATCCCCTGCCCCGCACTGAAATCATCAGCAAACTGTGGGTCTACATCAAGGCCAACAACCTGCAAGACGCTTCCAACAAGCGCATGATCAACGCAGACGCTAAGCTCAAAGAAGTGTTTGGCAAGCCCCAAGTTTCGATGTTCGAAATGGCTGGCTTGATTGGCAAGCACGTTAGCTAATTGGTGCACGCACCCATAAGAAACCGGCTTAGGCCGGTTTTTTATTGCCATCAATCAGAGCGTCTGGATACGGGTTTGACCTGACTGCAAGAAAGTCTTTGCAAATGCGATGAATTCGCATTTATAATTCTTTCCATCACATCAATAGCCAGCCACAACTGTTTGCAGCCATGATCGTTTGTGTATGCCACCGAGTATCAGACCGCGAGATCGCGCGCCACGCGCATGCGGGCATGAGTTTCGACGAAATCCAATTTGAGCTGGGTATCGCTACGCAATGCGGTCGCTGTGAAACCTGTGCACGCGATGTGGTGGACAAGTGCTGCTCCAAAGGCACCACAGCCGCCATCCACAACGAAGTTGCCGCCCAATCAGTTCAGCTTGCCACCCCTATTTTGGAGAGCAAAGCATGGCATTCTTCTCAACCGTTGCAGGCAGCCTGATTTTGGTTTTAGGCTGCTCATGGTGGATCTTCCGCAAGTAGTTCCCGTGCGGTTCGCACTGGCGTACGATAGATTTCCTCCACCGTTGCACTAGCCTTCAAGGCTGGCCATACCGGCTGTTTCAGCCGGTTTTTTGATCCTATGTCTTCTTCCGAACAACTTGCCCCTGCCGGTGCTCTAGGCCACAAAGCCATGATTACCGGGGTGGTAGTAGCGCTCCACGCTGCTGGCATCTGGGCTTTGCAAAGCGGCATGAGCCGCCCGCCAGAGCCCCAAATTATTGCTGCAGAAGTGATCGCGCAGTTCATCGCGCCACCTGCGCCAGAGCCGCCTGCACCGGCCCCAGCAGCGCCGCCAACACCTGCCCCCCCCAAGCCACAGCCCAAACCAGAGCCCGTTAAGCCCCAACCAGCTCCCAAACCTGTGCAAAAAGCACCGCTTTTGCCCAAAGCGATTGCAGATCCCACCCCTGCGCCCAATGCACCGACAGGTACGCTCGACAGTGCGCTTCCTGCGCCGGTGGCCGACGCAACACCACCCGCGCCAGCAGCCCCTCCTGCACCGCCAAGTGCGCCAGCCCAGCCTTCCGGTGCTGCCGTGCAGTTGCCTTCCAGCAACGCGACCTATTTGAACAATCCGCGCCCCAGCTACCCTTCCATCAGCCGCCGCATGGGTGAGCAAGGCAAGGTATTGCTGCGCGTACTGGTCGATGAAAACGGGTTGCCACAGCAAATCGAAATCAAGCAATCCAGCGGTTTTGACCGCCTGGACAAAGCAGCGCTGGCCTCGGTGCAGCGCTGGCGCTTTGTGCCCGGTAAACGCAACGGTGTTCCTGAAGCCATGTGGAACATCGTGCCCGTCAATTTCGTTCTCGAATAAACAGTCATCTCAGGAGTTTTCATGGAATCCCAATTCGGCATTGCCCACGTCTGGGCGCAAGGCGACTTTGTCACGCGCAGTGTGGCCATCCTGCTGCTGATCATGTCTGTGGCATCGTGGGTCGTCATCATCGTCAAGGCTTTGGGCCTGATGAAGTTCAAAAAGTACGTCAAAGAAGCCAAGGACTTTTGGCACAGCGAAGACTTTGGCGCCGCACTGAACAAGCTCGACGCCGACCCCGCCAACCCTTTTCGCTATCTGGCGCTGGAAGGCCGCGAAGCCATCTCCCACCACCGCAAGACCAGCGCACACCTGCACGACACGCTGGACGTGTCCGACTGGGTCACGCGCTGCCTGCGTAACGGTATCAATGAGTTCACGGCCCGCATGCAATCGGGCTTGGCCATTCTGGCCTCGGTGGGCTCGACGGCGCCTTTCGTCGGCCTGTTCGGTACGGTCTGGGGCATCTACCACGCACTGATCGTAATTGGCACAACAGGCCAGGCCTCGATCGACAAAGTGGCTGGCCCGATTGGCGAGGCGTTGATCATGACGGCCTTCGGCCTGGCTGTAGCCATCCCTGCCGTGCTGGGCTACAACGCCATCGTGCGCGGCAACAAAGGCGTGCTGGGCGCCCTCAACAGCTTTGCCCACGACCTGCACGCATTCTTTGTGACGGGCGCACGTTTGACCGTGGATACCTCCAGCAGCGCGCAAGACGGCAAAGTGCTGCCCATGAAGAAAGGCGCCTAAACCATGTCTTTCGGCACCCAAGACGACAGCGATGACGTCATGAACGAAATCAATATGACGCCCCTGGTGGACGTGATGTTGGTGCTGCTCATCGTCTTCATCATCACCGTGCCCGTCATGAAACACGCGGTGAATGTGGATCTGCCTCGCGCCTCAAATGAGCCTGAGGTGGTCAAGCCCCAGAACATCAGCCTCTCGATTGATGCACAAGGCCAGTTCCACTGGAACAAGGAAGCCATCTCTGATGAGCAACTGGTCGAGCGCCTTCAGGTCGAAGCGGCCAAGGAAGTGCAGCCCGATCTGCACATCCACGGTGACAAGGCCGTGCGCTATGAGCGCGTGGCCAAAGCCATGGCCGCCGCGCAAAGCACCGGCATTCGCAAAATTGGTTTTGTGACAGAACCCGAGCAGTAAGCCTGCCCCCTGCGCACCCTAGGCCGCAGTACCGGCACTTTGCCTCCCAAGCCCTGCATGCACCACGCCTGCAGGGCTTTTTGCTGTGCGGCCTATGCGGGCGTTATCAAAAACAGGAGCTGCCAGCGCTTGATGTGCAACAAATCGAGCACCTATTCATACGTAAACGCATGTTTTGCATACGCAAGCAGCTATGTTTTTATGGATTGACCAGGCAATTTGCACAAATTATTGCATCCGCGATTGGCAAAAGACTTGCGCATCAAATAAGAATGGTTATCATTAACTCAATTCAAAGCCACTCTCTGACGCCATGCAAGCCACACTCTCCCTCCCCACCGCACGCCGTGTTCCCGCAGGACAGACCGTACTGGCCGACCATGCGAGCACAGCGCAAGCACTCAGCGTAGACAGTGAAGCGCTGCTGCGCGGCCAAAAGTTCGTCACCATCGTGCACAACGGTGCTACCTACCGCCTGCAAGCCACCAAACTCGGCAAGCTGATCTTGACCAAATAAGCACTCCCGTGCGGCACCCGCCCAACAAAAAAGCGACCCTCAAGGTCGCTTTTTTTTGATAGCTGATAGCGCTGATCCAATAAAGATTTCAGGCTTTAAAGCTTAAGCACTAACCGGCTGTCTTACAGACCCAAAGCAGCAATACCCGCTGCTGCCACTTGCGCATCTTCCGAAGCCTTTACACCCGACACACCCACCGCGCCCAGGCACTGGCCGTCCTTGAGGATTTGCACGCCTCCCTCCAGCAAACCATCCACAAACGGTGCGCTCAAGAAAGCCGTACGGCCATTGTTGATCATGTCTTCAAACGCCTTGGTGTCCTTGCGGCCCACAGCGGCCGAACGTGCTTTGGCAGGCGCAATGTGCGAGGAGATGGGCGCAGCACCGTCCAAACGCTGCAGCCACAGCAGGTGGCCGCCATCGTCCACGATGGAGATCGTCACAGGCCAGTTGTTCTTCAGCGCTTCTGCTTCTGCAGCAGCGGCAATCTTCTTTACATCGGCCAATTCCAGCGCAAACTTGTTCTTCATTGCTCAGACTCCAAAGAGGGATTTGTATTCAAAAATGCAGCATACCGACAAAGCGAAGCACCACCCGGCACTTGTGCGCAAAACATTCCAACCCCAAACATCACAAAAACTGCTGCAAAAACCAAGGTTTTGGGAACCAATCGGCCTGTCTAACGCTCATAGAATGTCCTGACATAGCAATTTGCTATACCCCTACTTAGGAGAAAACACACCATGAACCCTATTAACACTTTGGACTCTGCAGGCTACGGCATCTCGCAGCAGCAGCGCCACAGAGTGCTGCGCAATACCTACTGGCTGCTGGCCCTGAGCCTGCTGCCCACAGTACTGGGCGCATGGATAGGTGTGGCCACGGGCATTACCGCAGGCCTGACAGGCTTTATGGGCCTGATCGTTTTCATGGTGGGCGCTTTTGGCTTCATGTTCGCCATTGAAAAGACCAAGCACTCCGCCGCTGGTGTGCCCGTGCTGCTGGCCTTCACCTTCTTCATGGGCCTGATGCTCTCGCGCATGATTGCCATGGTGCTGGGCTTTAGCAACGGCTCGCAACTGATCATGACCGCCTTTGCGGGCACGGCAGGTGTGTTCTTTGTGATGGCCTCCTTGGCCACCGTCATCAAGCGCGACATCTCTGGCATGGGCAAGTGGTTGTTCGTCGGCGCGCTGGTGCTGATGGTAGGTGCCGTCATCAACGTGTTTGTGGGCTCCACTGCAGGCATGATGGCAATCTCCATGCTGGCCATCGGCATCTTCTCGGCCTACATGCTGTATGACATCAAGCAGATCATCGATGGTGGCGAGACCAACTACATCAGCGCCACCTTGTCGCTGTACCTGGACGTGTTCAACGTGTTCCAAAGCCTGCTGGCACTGCTGGGCATCATGGGCGGCGAGCGCGACTAAGCGCGCACTGCATCGTGCCACTCTTGCAAAAAGCCCCTTCGGGGGCTTTTTTAATGGGCAGTGGCAAAAAAAAATTTAAGATCTTGCCCAGCCTGCCGATAGAGCTGACACATGCCAAAACACCTCCACTCCTTCCGCCCCGCCTTTTTGCTGCTGCCTCTTGGGGCTGTACTGTTGGCCGGCTGTCTTGAACAAGTCCCCGGCCTGGGGCCCGATCCCCGCACGGTGATTCGTGAAAACGAAGCCAAGGCCATCGGCAGCGCCTGCCGCCATGCCATGCGCGGCATTGAAGACTGCTACACCCTCAACCCCAAGGCGCCCAAAGCCATGGTGTTTGCGGGCTGGAAGGACATGGACGCGTACATGCGCGAGCACAAGCTGGAAGGCACGCCCTCGGTCTTCACGCAAAAGCCTGAGGTGGCCAAGCCCCGCGCCGAAGAAGCCATTGAGACGGAATACAACAGCCCCCGCAGCTGATAGCGCCACAACGGCCGCAAAAAAAACCACACAAAAAAGCCCGCAAGCGTTGATACACTGCGGGCTTTTTGCTATTAGTTTGAGAATCCCCAGGTGTGCCGCAGGCAGCCATGCCACCTGCGGTCAAGCCTTCCTTGGTCTTTAGTCGCCAATGCGTTCAAACACGGCCATCGATTCCACGTGGGCGGTATGCGGGAACATGTTCACCACACCGGCCAACACGCAGCGGTAGCCCGCCTGGTGCACGAGCAAGCCTGCATCCCGCGCCAACGTGGCGGGGTTGCAGCTCACGTAAACGATGCGCTGGGGAAACTTCCAGTTTTCCTGGCCTTCGGGCAGAGGCGGCAGCAAATCGGGTTGCTCTTCCGTAGCCACCCCGGTTTGCTTGGCACCAATACGAATTTGGTGAATGTCTGCCAGCGCCTTGGACAGGGCAAACGCACCCTCGCGCGGGGGGTCAACCAGCCACTTGTCGGCATTGCCGTCTGCCATCAACAGCGCAGGGGTCATATTGAACAGATTGCGGCCCACAAACTCTGTGGGCGCCAGCTTGTCCGCTTCAGAGCGCGTGGCATTGTTGGCGGCGTAGTTCTCGTGTGAGCGCTGCACCAGCGCATCTGAGCCCTCAATGCCCAGCACCTCGCGTGCCATGGTGGCAATCGGCAAGGTGAAGTTGCCCAAGCCGCAGAACCAGTCAATCACGCGCTCGTGCTTCTTGGCATCCAGCAGGCGCAGCGCCTTGGTCACCAGCACGCGGTTGATGTGTGGGTTCACCTGGGTGAAGTCGGTGGGTTTGAACGGCATGGTGATGCCAAAGTCCGGCAGCGCGTACGACAGCTGGGTGCCCCCCTCTTCCATCCGATGCACGGTATCTGGGCCCTTGGGCTGCAGCCACCATTGAATGTGGTGGGCCGCCGCAAATTCACGCAGGCGCTGCTTGTCAGCCTCGCTCAGCGGCTCCAAATGGCGCAGCACCAAGGCCGTGACATGGTCGCCACAGGCCACTTCAATCTGCGGGCAAGTCTCGCGCGCATCCATGCTGGCGATCAAGGCACGCATGGGCAGCAGCATGGCATCCACATGCGGTGGCAGCACCTTGCAGGTTTCCATGTCGGCGATGTAGCGGCTCTTGCGCTCGTGGAAGCCCACCAGCACCTTGCCCTTTTTGATCACATAGCGCACCGACAGGCGCGCGCGGTAGCGGTAACCCCAGGTCGGCCCTTCGATGGGGCGCATCACGGTCTCGGGCTTGACCTTGCCCAAATGCCACAGATTGTCTTCCAGCACGCGCTGCTTGACGGCCACTTGTGCGGCCACGTGCATGTGCTGCATCTTGCAACCACCGCACGCGCCTTCGTGCAGGCCTGCGTGCGGGCAGCCGGGCGTCACGCGCTGGGACGACTCGCGGTTCAAATGCATCAGCGTGCCGGCTTCCCAGTTGTTCTTCTTGCGGTGCACGTTGACGGTGACCAGCTCGGTGGGCAAGGCACCGTCGATGAACACCACTTTGCCATCGGGCTTGCGGGCAATGCCCTTGGCTTCCATGTCCATGGACACCACTTCCAGCCAGCCTTCGGGCAGGTCGGGGTTGCCAACGGGCATGTCTTCGTAGGGGGCTTCGGGGGAAATCTTGTCGTTCTGATCACTCATGATGGGCGACATTGTCTCAGGCTCGCAAGGCCGCAGGATATTGGCGCGGCGGAAAACCTCGATCTGCAGCATTGCGCAGCTCCTCCGTCTGCCGCATATATTTGCATCAAATCTGCTGCTAAGGCAATGTGGTAGAGAGCTGGCAGCTCTTCTTTTTCAAGCGGTAGTGGGCCAAGTAGCAGGCCAAGCTATGGCCGACGTATGCACGGAATCCGCCATCTCCGCCGTATGCGTCAGGCAGGCTTGGCGCGCCAAGGCGTCGGCTTCGGTGTTGTGGTGGCGCGGAATCCAGCGCCACTGCACTTCGGCAAACCCCGCCACCCCCGCTTGCGCGGCACCAATGTAATGCGCCAAGCGCACGGTGGCCCGCGCCTGCGGCCACCCCAGTGCCTGCGCAGCCAGTTGCTCCAGCAACCAGTGGCTGTCGGTGTAAATGCGCACGCCGCTGGCACCTTGCGCCTGGGCCAGCGCCAGGCCCGCCTGCAGGGCACGCAACTCGGCCTCGTTGTTGCAGCCGCTGCCGGGCAAGACTTGTGCCAATTGGTGCACCGAGCCGTCTGGCCCCGTCAGCACCACACCGATGGCCATGCGCCCCGGGTTGGGCATAGCCGAGCCGTCAATGTGCAAAATCCAGAAATGAGGGTGGGGGTAAGCGCGCAACACGCTGCTGACTTTACTACGCCTGCGGCGGCCCAAGGTGCGCCTTTCAACTCCTACATCATCCCCCGCAGCCATGCCTGCTTTGCGCAATCTACCCCGGTTTTGCACCGCCATTTATTCAAAAATAAGAGCTGATAGTGCTTGCTAGATATGGGCTGGAAAGCATTTCTATGCTTTTTTTTGCACGACAGCTGCTCCCGCCCTGCGCTGCGCGCACTCGCTACCCCATCACGACGCCTGCCCACACACGTGCACAAGGCCCATACCCACCCCCTTGGCGCGCAGCTGCGCTCTGCGCCGGGGAGCGCAGCGCCGCTTTGTCTGGCTGCGTCTGCGCACGCAAGGCCATGCCCCAGTGCTGCGCTGTGACGTGCAGCACATGCACGGCTTGGGCGTACAGCGCATCGCGCGCCAAGCTGGTGCTGCGTGCGGCGTGGGGTGTCAAGGTGGTGGTGGGCATGGTGTTTACTCCTTCAACGGCAGGCGGCTTGCTGCGCCGCCTCTGCGCTGGTGCGCTGGGTTTACTTTTTGGCGTAGATCTGGTCAAAGCTGCCGCCGTCGGCAAAGTGCGCTTTGTCGGCTTTGGCCCAGCCACCAAAGGCTTGGTCAATGGTGAACAGCTCCAGCTTGGGGAACTGCTTGGCAAAATCGGCCTTCACCTTGTCGTTGGTGGGGCGGTAGTAGTTGCGTGCTGCAATTTGCTGGCCTTCGTCGGAATACAGATACTCCAGATAGGCCTGCGCTACCTTGCGTGTGCCCTTTTTGTCGACCACCTTGTCCACCACGGCCACGGTCGGCTCGGCCAGAATGGAAATGGAGGGCGCGACAATTTCAAACTTCTCGGGCCCAAACTCCTTGAGCGCCAAAAATGCCTCGTTTTCCCACGCCAGCAGCACATCGCCCACACCACGCTGCACAAAGGTGATGGTCGAGCCTCGCGCCCCGGTGTCCAGCACCGGCACGTTTTCGTAGAGCTTTTTCACAAAATCTTGGGCCTTGGCATCGCTGCCGCCGTTGGCGCGCTTGGCATATTCCCAAGCGGCCAGGTAGTTCCAGCGTGCACCGCCGCTGGTCTTGGGATTGGGGGTAATCACCTGCACGCCGGGTTTGATCAGATCACTCCAGTCTTTGAGGCCCTTGGGGTTGCCCTTCTTCACCAAAAACACAATCGTGGAGGTGTAGGGCGCGCTGTTGAGCGGCAGCTTTTTTTGCCAGTCAGCCGCTAAGTTGTGACCGTGCTTGACCAGCGCATCAATATCGCCCGCCAGCGCCAGCGTGGCCACGTCGGCATCAATCCCGTCAATGATGGAGCGCGCCTGCTTGCCCGAGCCGCCATGCGACTGCTTGATGGTCACGTCCTGGCCGGTCTGGGCCTTCCAGTGCTTGGCAAATGCTTTGTTGTAGTCGACATACAGCTCACGCGTGGGGTCGTACGAGACGTTGAGCAAGGCGACAGTGTCTGCCGCAAATGCAGGCACGGCAGGCAAGGACAAGCCCGCCAAAAGGCTGAGGGCAACGGGAATCTTGATAAAGTTGCGGCGATTATTCATTTTTGGCTTTCTGCAAGAAATGGGTTCAACGGTCCGTTTCACCGTTGCATCGCATTCTGAAAGCCCGGCATCAAAACTTAAACCAATAAGATTTCAGTTCTTTATTACCTAAACATCTGAGATCAAACGAGGAACCCCCATGGCACGTACCGTTCAATGCATCAAACTGGGTCAAGAAGCTGAAGGTTTGGACTTTCCTCCCTACCCCGGCGAGTTGGGCAAACGCATCTATGAAAGCGTGAGCAAACAAGCCTGGGCTGACTGGCTCAAGCACCAAACCATGCTGGTGAACGAAAACCGCCTGAACCTGGCCGATGCCCGCGCCCGCCAATACCTGGCCCGCCAGATGGAAAACCACTTTTTTGGCAGTGGCGCAGACGCCGCAGCAGGCTACGTACCGCCATCGGCGTAATGCCGTGAAGCCGATGAAGAAGGGGATTTTGTAAAAACCCCTTCTTTGGCAGCCGTGCAGACGCTGCAGCAGGGGCTACGTGCCACCCAGCACGCAACGGCAGCGCAGGCGCTCCAGAAGGGCTTGGTCTAGCACCACCTTTGGGCGGCAACCCACCAAGCTCCTTGGCCTTGCGCCACGGAGCTTTTTTGCTTTTCTATGCTTGCCTGCGCGGTGGGGTCTTGAACTGCGGCCATAATCGCAGCTTTTGTTTTCCGTGGGAGAGCGAGGCAGCCGCACCGGCCCAGCCTCCGCCGAAGGCGCAAACTCCCATAATCGCTCAGGCACCACGTACCACGGAACACTATTGCCGACTGGAGAGCAGCCGGGATCGTGCACCACGATCAGCCGGTTCACCGAAGGGGCAAGCACCCGCATGACGAACATGCGCGGCGGCTGAAACTCTCAGGTAAAAGGACAGCGGGAGAGGCTTATTCACGCCCAAAAAGCCTCTTCAACGAGTCGCTGGGTGCGCGTGAACTCTCGCTTTTTTGCACCGTGTCTGTCCTACCCGACTTCTTGCACACTCTGTTCAGCACGCAGCTGGACGTGATTCTTGTCATCTATCTGATCGCTATCACCGCAGAAGCCATGTCCGGCGCGCTGGCCGCTGGGCGGCGCAATATGGATATTTTTGGCGTGGTCGTGATTGCCTTTGTCACCGCACTGGGCGGCGGCACCATCCGCGACATGGTGCTGGGCAACTACCCGATTGGCTGGACACAGCACCCGCCCTACGTGTACCTGGTGGTGTCCGCAGGCTTGCTGACTACGGTCATTGCACGTTTCATGAAACGCATGAAACATCTGTTCCTGCTGCTGGACGCCATGGGCTTGATCGCGTTTTCCTTGATTGGCAGCGATGTCGCCATCCGCCTGGGTTATGACCCCTTGGTGGTGGTGATGGCGGGCATGATCACCGGCATCAGCGGCGGCATCTTGCGCGATGTGCTGTGCAACCAAGTGCCCGTGGTGTTCCGCCGCGAGCTGTATGCCAGCGTCTCGATGGCTGTGTGCTTGCTCTATCTGGGCCTGCAGTGGCTGGAAGTCTCGATTGGTACCAGTACCGCCATTTGTTTTGCAGGCGGCTTGGCCTTGCGTCTGGCCGCTATCCGTTTTGGCTGGCGCTTGCCCGTGTTCTCCTACCAAGAGCGCTGGGAGTAAGCAGCCGCTGCACACCGCAGGCACCATCGCCTGCTTCATGGATTGATATGGATTGCAACTGCGCCGACCGTTTGAACAATTCGCCCCTGCACGCCTGGCAAGGCCACGCCAGCTGGCGCGTGCTGGCCACCGATTTTGAATACGGCTGCGCGTTTTTGCAGACCTGGGCCACATGGCAATCCGACAGACAGTCCGACCCACAGCGCAGCGCGCAACTGCACTACACCGCCGTGCTGCCCCAGCCGCTGGATGCGCAAACGGTACTGGCGCACGCACCTGCGGCCCTGCAGCCCCAGGCCCAAGCTTTGGCCCAGCGTTTATACGGTTTGCTGCCCGGCGTGCACCGCCTCAGTTTTGAGCAAGGCCATGTGCTGCTGACCTTGTGGGTGGGCGATGCCCACACCCTGCTGCGCCAGCAAACCAGCACCGCCGATGCGGTGTTGCTGCACCCAGCGTTTGATGCCGATGCCCACAACGTCAAGGCACTGGCCCGCCATTGCCAGCGCGGCACGGTGCTGCAGATAGGCAGCGATGACCGCGCCAAGCTCTCTGACGCACTACGCCACAGCCTGACCACTGCAGGCTTTGTATTTACCGATGTGCCCAGCGCCCCAGACGATGGGCCGGTCAACCTCCCCCACTGGGCCCACTACGCCCCGCGCTGGGAGCCCCGCCAGCGCGCGGGCGGCATCGCACCAGTGGCGGACGTTGGCACTGCTTTGGTGGTGGGCGCCGGTCTGGCGGGCTCTGCCGTGGCACACAGCCTGGCGCTGCGCGGCTGGCAAGTCACCGTGCTGGGTGCGGGCGGTACGCCTGCAGACGGCGCCTCGGGCCTGCCCGCCGGGCTGTTTTGCCCGCATGTCTCACCCGATGACAGCGTGCTCTCGCGCCTGTCGCGCAGCGGCGTGCGCATGACGCTGCAGCGCCTGCGTGATGTCTGCCAAGAGGGGGCAGACTGGGCCCCCAGCGGCGTGTTGGAGCACTGTACCGACGGCGGCACTGGCCTGCCCGCAAGCTGGGCCACCGGCCCCGGCGCGCAGTGGAGCCATGCCCCCAGCGCCGAACAGTTGCACAGTGCAGGCCTGCCTGCCGGTACCGTGGCCTGCTGGCATGCCCAGGCAGGCTGGGTACGCCCGGCCCAGCTGGTGCAGGCCCAGTTGCAACACCCGCGCATCCAATTCATCGGTCATACCCAAGTAGCCCGCCTGCACACCAGCGCCGACGGCAGCTGGCAGGCTTGGGATGCAGATGGCCAAGTGCTGGCACAAGCCGATCTGGCCGTGCTGGCCTGCGGCCCCGCGACCCCTGCGCTGCTGCCTGCTGGCACACCGTGGCAGTTTCAAGCGCTGCGCGGTCAAATCACCTGGGGCTGGCACACGCCCAACAATGCAGCGGCACTACCGCCCTTTCCCGTCAACGGCAACGGCAACCTCGTACCCCATGTGCCTTACCACGATGGGCAGATGTGGGTCATGGGCTCCACCTTTGAGCGGGATGTGGACAGCATGCCCATTTCGCCGGAAGACCAAATCGCCGCCCACACCGTGAACTTGAACAAGCTGGCGACCCTGTTGCCCGCCAGCGCTGCGCCCCTGGCACCGTGGTTTACCCCCGGCGACGAGCGCTGCCAGCCCACCTGGGGCCGCGTGCGCGTGGCCAGCCACGACCGCCTGCCGATTGCCGGCCCGGTGGGCAATGCCACACCCGGCCTGTGGGCCTGCACCGCCATGGGCGCACGCGGGCTGACGCTGTCGGTGCTGTGCGGCGAGCTGATCGCCGCCCAATTGCACGGCGAGCCTCTGCCGCTGGATGCCAAGCTGGCCCAGCATTTAGGCACCGAGCGTTTGGCCCGGCAAGGGGCCAAGGCCGCAGAAGTGGCGCCGCTGCCTGCCCAGTGACATTGGTTTTTATTGCACCAGGCAGATAAGAAATAAGAGCTGCCAGCGCTTATGCAGCAAGCGTTAGAGGCGCTTTTCATACTTCAACATCACATCGTTGGACGCGCCATGCTCTATGGGGGCGCAGAGGCCGCGCACTTGTCCCGACCTCTGCATTTACCCCCCCCCCCGCATGCTGACCGCCAAGTCCCAAGCCACGCATCACGCCCGCACCAGCGTACTCTTGCCAAACAAACTCTCTACCAAATCCACCACCAGTTCGGCCGTCTGGTTGCGAATGTCCAGCGCCGGGTTCAGCTCCACGATGTCCAGCGAGGCCAGCCGTCCCGTGTCGGCAATCATTTCCATGCACAGTTGTGCCTCGCGGTAGTTGGGGCCGCCGCGCACGGTGGTGCCGGTGCCGGGGGCGATCTCGGGGTCCAGGAAATCCACGTCAAAGCTCAGGTGCAGGTGCACATCGGTGCCTTCGGGGCCGCTCAGCCCGGCCAGCGCTTGCTGCATGACGGCCCGCATGCCCTGTTCGTCGATGGCGCGCATGTCAAACACCTCCAGCCCCAGGCGCTGGATGATGCGTTTCTCCACAGCATCCACGCTGCGCAGGCCGATCTGGCAGATTTGCGCGCCTTGCACGGCGGGGATGGTGCCCGACAGGGCCGCCAGCGGCTCGGGGCCGTGGCCACACAGGCTGGCCACGGGCATGCCATGCAGGTTGCCGGTGGGGCTGATCTCGGGCAGGTTGCAGTCGGCATGCGCGTCCAGCCATAGCACGCGCAGGCGCTGGCCGGTGACGCGGCAGTGGCGCGCGACGGCGCTGATGGAGCCGGTGGCCAGGGTGTGATCGCCCCCCAGCATGATGGGCATGCGCCCGGCCTGCAGCTGGGCGTACACGGCATCGTGCGCGGCCTGGTTCCAGGCCAGGCATTCGGCGTAGTTGCGCAGCCCCTGGGCATCGCGTGGCCCGCGCGGATTGGGCGGGCCGGCCAGATTGCCAATGTCTTGCACGTCCACACCAAAGCGGGCCAAGGCCCGGCCCAGCTGGGCCACCCGCAGGGCATCAGGGCCCATGGCCGCGCCCAGCCGGCCCGCACCCACATCGGTGGGCACACCAATCAGGGTAACAGCCTTTTGTGCCGCTAGCGCTTGTGGGTATTGCGCAAGCAGCTCTTCTTTTTGAATTGGAGAGGGTGCGTTCATTCAGGCCACCTTTTTCAATATACGTTGCTCCCCGTCTGCAGCCTGGCGCAACAAGCCAAACACATCCTTGGGGTCTGTTAATGCGGGCACCAGTTCAATCTGCGAGAGCAGCCCTGCCTCGCGCCCCAGCGCCTGCATGGTACGCAGCGCGGAGTAATCCTCCAGCGCAAAACCTACCGAGTCAAACAGGGTGATCTGCGCATCAGACACGCGGCCGGGCGCTTGCCCAACCAGCACGCGCCAAAACTCGGTGACGGCAAAGTTTGCAGGCATTTGCTGCAACTCGCCTTCCATGCGGGTCTGGGGCTCGTACTCCACAAACACGCTGCTGCGGCGCAGCACCTCGGCCGCCAGTTCGGTTTTGCCGGGGCAATCACCGCCCACGGCATTCAGGTGCATGCCGGGTGCCAGCATGTCAGCGGTGAGGATGGTGGCGTTGCGCTTGTCGGCGGTGACGGTGGTGATGATGTCGCCTCCCTGCACTGCCGCAGCCACGCTGGGCGCGACCACCACGTCTACCCCCCAGTGCGCCGCAAACGGTGCGAGATTGCGCTGCAACTTGGCGGTGGCCACGGCATCCACATCAAACAGTTGCAGGCGGCGCACGCCCAGCAGCGTGATAAAGGCCAGCGCCTGAAATTCGCTTTGCGCGCCATTGCCAATCAGCGCCATGCAGCGGCTGTCCGGCCGCGCCAGCTGGCGCGCCACCATGGCCGAGGTGGCGGCGGTGCGCAAGGCGGTGGTCAGCGTCAACTCGCTCACAAAGCGCGGCGCGCCGGTGGCCACATCGGCCAGGGCACCAAAGGCCATCACCGTGGGCAGGCCGTGCTGGGTGTTGATGGGGTGGCCGTTGACGTATTTGAAGGCGTAGTCGTGCGCGTCGGCCACGGGCATCAGTTCGATCACACCGTGGGCGGAATGCGCCGCCGTGCGTGCGGTTTTGTCAAAGTCGCTCCAGCGGGCAAAGTCGGCTTCCAGTGCCTGCACCATCTGGCGCAAACAGGCCTCTACACCCACGCGGGCCACCAGCCGGGCGGCATCCGTGGCGCTCAAAAATTCGGTGTGCACTTGCACGGGGGTGGATGGGGTGGAAAGCGGGTTGCTGTGTAAGTGGCTCATATAGCCTCCGGCCATGTCATCGGTTATACCCAGAGCGTGGCACAGGCTGACAGCAATTCAAATTGCCAAATATGGCTTGAAATAGTCAAATACCTAGCATTTCGACAGAAGAAATTGCCACTATGTCCAATCTGGATCAAATTGACCAACGCCTGATTGCCCTGCTGCGCCACAACGCCCGCGAAAGCGTGGCCACGCTGGCGGCGCGGCTGGGCGTGTCGCGCGGCACGGTCACCAACCGCCTGCGCAGGCTGGAAGATGACGGCGTGATCGTGGGCTACACGCTGCGCCTCAAGCCCGAGGCCGAAACCGGTGGCCTTCAAGCGTGGATGAGCATTGCGATTGAAGGCAACGATGCCCGCCGTGTAACGGCCAGCTTGCTGGGCGAGCCCGCCGTACAGGCCCTGCACGCCACCAACGGCCAATGGGATTTGCTGGCCGAGTTGCAGGTGCCCACCCTGCCCGAGCTGGCGCGGGCACTGGAGCGCATCCGGCTGATCAAGGGCATCAGTCACTCTGAAACCAGCATCCACCTGGAAACACTGCGTGCGGGCCATGCAAGCAGCAGTGGCGGGGCAGTGGAAGGCCGTCGTAGCGCCCACGCCATCTGTCAAAAAGATAGCTGATTGCGTAGATATTTCAGGCATTTGCCAGCACAATCGTGCCCAAAACCAAATAACTAGAGCGCCAGCAGCTACTGGTTTTGCTTTCACCCTCTGCCCACGGATTTCACCACCCATGATGTATACCGCTTTCAAGCACGCTCACACGCTGTTTGCAGTGTTTACGCTGCTGCTCTCCATCGCCTACCTGGGCATGGCCTGGAAAACCACACCAGCGGGCAAGTCCACGCTGGTCTATGTGCTAACGCGCATCTTTGGCGGCATTGCAGCCCTGACCGGCTTGGTCGTCACTTTTGTCGGCCCCTGGCAGCACATGCTGTACCCCTACATCGGCTTGATGCTGTACGTGGTGCATGGCCTGTGCATTGGCTTTGCCAAACGCAATACCGACCCCGCCAAGGCAGGCAGCCGCCGCGTGCTGCTGGTGCTGCAACTAGCCATGCTGCTGGCGCTAACGGGCCTGATGGGCGCCAAGCCCTTCTAAGCGCACGCCTACTGCTGCAGCCACTCAGCCCCCAAGCCTGTGCAGTGCACAGACTTTTTTTATGCGCCCTCGCATGCCGGGGGTGACCCGCATGCGAGCGTGGCACCCGCGCTGGCTGACCGGCCCACCGTGTAAGCCCGCTCTTTGCCCCGCATGCCCCATCCTCGCAGGAATGGACCACCCTATATATCCAAAAATAATATTTGCGAAACAAAACAATCGTTTGTTTTTATAAGGCGCTTGCTTACAGTGCGCAGCCAGTAGCGGAAAAGCATTCCCCCGATGCCCAACCGCCCACGATGACGACTGCGCCATGTACCAATACACAGAATTCGACGCCACCTTCGTGCAGCAACGTGCTGCCCAGTTCCGTGACCAGCTGCAGCGCTGGGAAAGTGACAAGCTCTCCGAAGATGACTTTCGCCCCCTGCGCCTGCAAAACGGCTGGTATGTGCAGCGCTACGCGCCCATGCTGCGTGTGGCCATTCCTTACGGCGAGGTGAACAGCCAGCAAATCCGCGTGCTGGCCAAGGTGGCGCGCGAATATGACGCGCCCGAAACCGAAGTATTCCAGGCTGCGATGGACGGCCAGGGCAAGCTGGGTACCACCTTTTTGCCCACGCACTGCGCCCACTTCACCACACGCACCAACGTGCAGTTCAACTGGATCCCGCTGTCCAAGGCCGCCGACGTGATGGATTTGCTGGCTACGGCCAACCTGCACGGCATTCAGACCAGCGGCAACTGCATCCGCAACACCACCACCGACGCCCTGGCCGGGATTGCAGTGGATGAAGTGGTAGACCCCCGCCCCTACGCAGAAATTTTGCGCCAGTGGACCACGCTGCACCCCGAGTTCGCCTTCCTGCCGCGCAAGTTCAAGATCGCCATCGTGGGCGCCCAAGAAGACCGCGCTGCCAGCGGCTGGCACGATGTGGGCCTGAAACTGGTCAAAAACGAAGCCGGTGAGATTGGCTTTAAGGTGTACGTGGGTGGAGGCATGGGCCGCACCCCCGTGGTGGCGCCGCTGATGCGTGAGTTCCTGCCCTGGAACCAGATCATGAATTACATCGAGGCGATTGTTCGGGTCTATAACGAACTGGGCCGCCGCGACAACAAGTACAAGGCGCGCATCAAGATTTTGGTCAAGGCCGAAGGGCAGGCCTACATCGACGCGGTGGAAGAGGAATTCCGCCAGATCGTCGAAGTGGACGGCGGCCCGCACACCATTTCACAGGCCGAGTTTGACCGCGTGGCCGCCTGCTTTGTCGACCCCGTACTGCCGCAGGTGGCAGATATCGATACGGCCCAGGCCGAGCAAGCCATCGTCGAACACGCTGCGCGCACCCCTGCATTTGCCCGCTGGCTCAGCCGCAACGTGCACCCGCACCGCAACCCGGCGCTGCGCGCCGTGACACTGTCATTCAAGCGTGCGGGCCAAGCACCGGGCGATGCCACAGGTGACCAGCTGGATGCCTTGGCCCAGCTGATGGACACCTACTCCGCCGGCGAAGCGCGCATCACCCACGACCAAAACGTGCTGCTGCCCTGGGTACCGGTGAGCCAGCTGGTGAACTTGTTTGAAGCCGCCAAGGCCCTGGGCCTGGCCTCCACCAACGTGGCCCTGCTGACCGACATGATCGCCTGCCCCGGCGGGGACTTCTGCGCCCTGGCCAACGCCCGCAGCCTGCCGATTGCCGAAGCCATCACCCAGCGCTACCAGGATCTGGACGAGCTGGATGACATTGGTGACATCGACCTGCACATCAGCGGCTGCATCAACAGCTGCGGCCACCACCACAGCGGTCACATCGGCATTCTGGGGGTGGACAAGGACGGCAAGGAGTGGTACCAGGTCACGCTGGGCGGCTCGGACGGCTCCACGCTGTCCGGCGAAGCCGGTGCCGGCAAGGTGATCGGCCCCTCGTTCTCGGCCGCCGAAGTGCCCGACGTGCTCGAAGCCGTGCTGACCACCTACCGCGACCTGCGCCAGCCCGGCGAGCGTTTCATCGACGCCGTGCGCCGCATCGGCCTGGACCCGTTCAAGGAAGCCGGCAAGGCCGCGCGCCACCCCGCGCCTGCCGAGGCGGAAGCCGAAGCCGTCTGAGCCCCCAGAACCCCAAGGAAACCACCATGCAAATTCTGGCCCACAACGACTACCAGGCCCCGACCGCCAGCACGGCCACCGTGCTGGTGCTGGCCAACGACACCAACGTGCTGGACGTGAACCTGGACGGCATCACGCAGATCGACCTGCACTTCCCCGCCTTCACCGACGGCCGCGCCTTCAGCCAGGCCTACCTGCTGCGCCGTCGCCTGAAGTTTGCCGGCGACATCCGCGCCACGGGCGATGTGCTGATCGACCAGCTGGTGCAGATGCAGCGCACAGGCTTCAGCAGCGCCGTGCTGCGCGAAGGCGTGGACGCGGCCGATGCCCAGCGCCAGTTCGAGCGTTTCGGCGGCTACTACCAGGCCGACGCCGTGAACCCGCTGCCCCACTTCCACGCACGTCAGGCCACCGCATGAGCGCACTTGCCCCCACCCTTGATCTGGCCCAGGTGAATGCCGAACTGGGCCGCGACGCCCAGGCCCTGGTGAACTGGGCCGTCGGCCTGGACCTGCCCACCATCGTCACCACCAATTTCCGCCCCTTCGAGGCGGTGATCCTGCACATGGTGACGCGCGCCCGCCCCGACGTGTCCGTGGTCTGGATGGACAACGGCTACAACACCGAAGCCACCTATCGGTTTGCCGATGCGGTGACCAAGCAGCTTGGGCTCAACCTCAAGATCTACCTGCCCCTGCGCTCGCGCGCCCACCGCGAGGCCGTGGAAGGCCCCACGCCCGCGCTGGACGACCCGCGCCACGCAGCCTTCACCGCCGAGGTGAAGCTGGAGCCCTTTGCCCGCGCCCTGCGCGAGACTGCGCCTAAGGTCTGGTTCACCGCCCTGCGCGCCACCGACACCGCCGTGCGCGCCGCCATGGACCCGGTCAGCATCAACCCCGATGGCCTGATCAAGGTGGCGCCCCTGCTGCACTGGTCGTCCAAGGACCTGTACGAATACTGCGAGCAGCACCGCCTGCCCAACAACTTCGACTACGTGGACCCCACCAAGGGTGAAGACAACCGCGAATGCGGCCTGCACATATCCCACTAAGAACCATAGCTTCCAGCCCTTACTGGATAAGCGCTAGAGCCCGATTTCGTTTGAAAGTATCTGTATGAACGCCCGTGTGGACACCCCCGTGCTGAGCCAGCTCAGCAACCGCCACCTGGATGCGCTGGAAGAGGAAACCATCTTCATCCTGCGCGAAGTGGCCGCCGCCTTTGAACGTCCCGCCCTGCTGTTCTCGGGCGGCAAGGACTCGCTGGTCATGCTGCGCTGCGCCGAGAAGGCCTTTGGCGCGGGCCGCATCCCCTACCCGCTGCTGATGATCGACACCGGCCACAACTTCCCCGAAGTGACCGATTTCCGCGACTTCCGGGCGCAGGAGCTGGGGGCCGAGCTGATCGTGCGCAGCGTGGAAGACTCCATGGCGCGCGGCACGGTGCGCCTGGCCCACCCCGAAGAACCCCGCAATGCGCACCAGTCGGTCACGCTGCTGGAAGCGATTGAAGAGTTCCGCTTTGATGCGCTGATTGGCGGCGCCCGCCGCGACGAGGAAAAGGCCCGCGCCAAGGAACGCATCTTCAGCCACCGCGACAGCTTTGGCCAATGGCAGCCCAAGGCCCAGCGCCCCGAGCTGTGGACGCTGTTCAACACCCGCATTGCCCCCAGCGAGCACTTCCGCGTGTTCCCCATCAGCAACTGGACCGAGCTGGACGTGTGGCAATACATCGAGCGTGAGCAGATCGCCCTGCCCAGCCTGTACTACAGCCACCCGCGCCACATCGTCGAACGCAAGGGCCTGCTGGTGCCCGTGACGGAGCTGACCCCGCCCAAAGACGGCGAAACCGTCGTGGTGCGCAACGTGCGCTTCCGTACCTTGGGCGACATCACCTGCACCTGCCCCGTGGAAAGCACGGCGGCCACGGCGGCCGAGATCGTGATCGAGACCCTGGCCGCCGAGGTCAGCGAACGCGGCGCCACGCGCATGGACGACAAGACCAGCGAGGCCTCCATGGAAAAGCGCAAGAAAGACGGGTATTTCTGACACTTCCCCCTGAGGCGCTCACGCGCCTTCCCCCTTCTCTTTCAGGCTTCGCCTTCGGGAAGGGGGACGACACCAGCGCGGCGGGGCGGCCCTTGCGCGGTGTCTCTGGATTGGGCCATGCCAGTGCAAGGGCCATGCCCTTGCTCAGAGAAAGAATGCAATGACAGAAACTCTTAATTCCGTAGCTACTAGCGCAAGCACAGCAAGCGCTAACGGCCAATTTGACTCTGATTCCGACCACGTCTCCGCCCTGCGCTTCATCACCTGCGGCTCGGTGGACGATGGCAAGTCGACCCTGATCGGCCGCCTGCTGGTGGACACCCGCGCCGTGCTGCAGGACCAGCTAGCCGGCGTGACCAAGAGCGGCGAGACCGACCTGGCCCTGCTGACCGACGGTCTGTCGGCCGAGCGCGAGCAAGGCATCACCATCGACGTGGCCTACCGCTACTTCAACACCGACGCGCGCAAGTTCATCATCGGCGACGCGCCCGGCCATGAGCAGTACACGCGCAACATGGTCACGGCCGTCAGCAGCGCCGACGCCGCCGTGGTGCTGGTGGACGCCACCAAGCTGGACTGGCAGAACCCCGGCCTGCAACTGCTGCCGCAGACGCGCCGCCACAGCCTGCTGGCCCACCTGCTGCGCGTGCACTCGCTGGTGTTTGCCGTCAACAAGCTGGACGCCGTGGCCGACCCGGCCCAGGCCTTTGCCCACATCCGCGCCGCCCTGGAGCGCTTCGCCCAGGACGCCGGCATTGCCGTGGCGGCCACCGTGCCCGTGTCCGCCCTCAAGGGCTACAACGTGGTCAACGCCCACCATGGCTGGGCCGGCTATGACGGCCCCAGCCTGCTGCAACTGCTGGAGCAGCTGCCCAACACCCCGGCCGACAGCGATCTGCCCCTGGCCTTCCCCGTGCAGTGGGTGGAGAAGTTCCACGACAGCGCCGTCACCACCCAGGGCCGCCGCGTGTTCTGGGGCCGTGTGGCCGCCGGCAGCGCCCAGGTGGGTGCGCAGGTGCAGATCCTGCCCAGCGGCCAACTGGCCACCATCGCCCAGGTGATCGACCATGCCCGCGCGCCCCAGGGCGTGACGGCAGGCCTGTCCGCCGGCATCACGCTGGACCGCGAGGTGGATGTCTCGCGCGGCGACTGGATCGTGGCCGCCCCCGTGCAGGCCGCCGTGGCCGACGATGATTTCGACACCCCCACCGCCCAGCCCGCCTGGCCCAGCAGCCGCAGCCTGAGCGCCACCGTGGCCTGGATGGACAACGAGCCCCTGGTGCCCGGCCGCGTTTACTGGGCGCTGCACGGCCACCGCTGGGTCAAGGCCAAGGCCCAGCGCGTGGTGCACCGCCTGAACGTCAACACCCTGGCCGAGGAAGACGCCGCCCAGCTGGAGCCCAACGCCATCGGCGTGGTGGAGTTTGCGCTGCAAGAAGCCATTCCTGCCGCTGCCTTTGCCCACAGCCGTGCTCTGGGGTCTTTGATTCTGGTCGACACCGCCAGCAACGCCACGGCGGGCGCGGTTTTGGTGCAATGATTTGACCCAAACCAGAGCTTGCCGCGTATGAATCTGCCGCGGCCCGTGGCATTGCGGCAGAAAAAACCTAGAATTACGGGTTACACCTGAACCCACTGCATAAGAAGAATCTCTCATGACACACGTCGTCACCGAAAACTGCATCAAGTGCAAATACACCGACTGCGTGGACGTTTGCCCCGTGGACTGCTTCCGCGAAGGCCCAAACTTCCTCGTGATTGACCCCGATGAGTGCATCGACTGCGCGGTTTGCATCCCCGAGTGCCCTGCCAACGCCATCTTTGCGGAAGAAGATACGCCGGCCGACCAGTTGCACTTCATCAAGCTCAACGCGGAGCTGGCCGTGGCCAAGGGCTGGAAGAGCATCACCAAGCGCAAGGCTTCTCTGCCCGATGCCGATGAATGGAATGGCAAGGAAGGTAAGCTCAGCTTGCTGGAGCGCTAAACCGTTTTCCTGTGCCACACGCCACCTCTGTGGTGCGTGCCCCCTCAACAGCCCCTGCATTGGGGCTGTTTGCTTTTGAGAAAGACCCAACCATGACCACGGCCATCCCTTCAAAACCACCTGTTGAAACCGACGTGGCTGTGATCGGTGCAGGCGCCGTAGGCATGTTTCAAGTCTTTCAACTGGGCTTGCAAGGCCTGCACTGCCACTTGATCGACGCCCTGCCCCACCTGGGGGGTCAATGCGCGCAGCTGTACCCCCACAAACCCATCTACGACATTCCCGGTATCAAGGCCTGCAGCGGCGCCGAGTTGGTAGAGCGCCTGCGCGAGCAAATGGCCCCATTTGCCCCCACGCTGCACTTGGCACAGCAGGTACAAACACTGGTGCAACAAGACGATGGGCGCTGGCTGCTGGGCACCGATCAAGGCACCGCACTGCTTGCCAAAGCCGTGGTGATTGCCGCCGGCGTGGGCGCTTTTGTGCCCAAGACCGTCAAGCTTGAGGGAATAGAAGCCTTGGTGGGCCACAGCGTGCATTACCACCCCGCCGATTTAGGTTCGCTGGCACTCCAAGGCCAGCGTGTACTGGTGCACGGCGGCGATGAGCTGGCCGTGCAAGCGGCCCTAGACGCTGTGCACCACCAGGCTGCCAGCGTCACTTTGATGCACCGCCGCGATGTCTTTACCGCCCCTGAGGCTTTGCTGACCCAACTGCGCATGCACCAGGACGCAGGCCATATCCGCGTGCTGGCTGCGCAGCCCCAAGCGCTGCAAGCCGAGGGCATTGCCTTGAGCGCTGTGACAGTCACCCTGCCCGATGGCAGCAGCCATGACCTGGATGTGCAGCAATGGCTGGTGTTCCAAGGCATCTCACCCAAGCTCGGGCCGGTGGCAGACTGGGGGTTGGAGCTGGTCAAAAAGCAGCTACCGGTAGACACCGGCACCTTTGTCACTGAAGCGCCGGGCATCTATGCCGTGGGTGATATCAATACCTACCCCGGCAAGCGCAAGCTGCTGCTGTGCGGTTTTCACGAAGCGACACTGGCGGGTTTTTCGATTGCCGAGTATCTGACCGACAAACCCGTGCTGCTGCAATACACCACCACCAGCACGCGCTTGCACGAACTGCTGGGCGTAACTGGAACGATCTCGACATAAAAACTGGCCCGCAGCGCAGGAACCACGCCTAACGCACAGGTAAAAACTGTAGCAAAGGGCCGCCCACCAGGCTCTGCCCCAACCCAATCGCCGAGCGCCGCACGCGCTCTGTCCCAAAACTGGCCACCAAGTCCAGCCGTGCAATCACTTTGCCCATTTCGCGCTCAAAGCTCAGATTACGTTCTTGCGCAGAGATGTGGTTGGACAGCAGCAAGGGCTGGCCTTGGGCGTTTTTGCGGTGGTTCAGCACCCAATTGGCAATCTCCACATTGCGGGCCGCGTTGTAGACATGCTGAGGGTTCAGGCTGTCTACCAAGGTGAAGCTGGTTTTTCCGCCATGCGACGTCAAAAGCATGTCGCCCATGGCATAGATAAAAGCACCCACCCGGTCTCCCGCAAAATCGGGGCTGAGCGCTTTGCTCAGTGCCATGACATCACGGTGCGCTTGCAGCGCTGGCCACACCTGCTTGCCCAGCATGGCACTGCGAACATGGGCCATGGCTGCCTCGCGCGAAGCTGCCGTTTTGCGCCATTCGGCGGGGTTGCGCTGGTAGAGCTTGTCCATCAGCCGCATCAGGCTGTCCAGGTTTTCTTGCATGGCAAGGCTAGCAATCCGGTTGCTGTCTGACTGCAGCATCTGTTGCATGGAAAAGGCATCGCCTTGTACTTTGCCATGCGGCGTGGGCGCGCTGGCGCAACCCGCCATGAGCAAAGCCAAGCCCCATGCACAGCGCATGAGACATCGGCGTGTTCCCGTGCAATTTGCAGCTACCATGCCCGCAGCATAGCCAATGCCACCACCCCTGCCAATCCACAGTCCCATCTTGCGCGCCGTTTTGAGTTGTGCCCGCCCGAAGACCGCACAGCCCCTTAGCGGCCGTTGACACCCGCGTGTCAATGCGCGGCGTGCCAGATAATTCGGGCTTTTTTTGCACTCACCCACCCATGCTTCATGAATCTCACCGGCGCCGCCAGCGCCTTCCTGCCGAAGTGCGCGTGCAGCACATCCTGGATGCGGCCTTGGCTGAGTTTTCACGCCAAGGCTATAACGCCGCGCGCATGGAAGACATTGCCCGGTCAGCAGGTCTTTCCAAAGGCGGTTTGTATGCGCACTTTCCCAGCAAAGAGTCGTTGCTACAACAACTGCTAGCGCGCGTGCTGGAGGCTCCACTGCTGGAGAACCTGCATTGGTGGCCCTGCGAGGCACGCACTCTGGAAGATTTGGTGGATGCCTTTGTCGATCACACGCTGCAGCGTTTGGCCGCCCCGTCTGTTTTGCCGACCATTCGCCTGCTCTTGGCTGAGGCTCCACGCCTTCCCCAAGGCATGCAGGATTGGCACCAGAACATGATGCGCATGCACGCCCAAAACCATGAGCGGCTGATGCAGCGTGCCATTGCCGAAGGTTTTGTGACTGCGCCAGAGGGGCTGATGGATTGCTCCATCCTGATGCTTCCCATGACCCAGAGTCTCTTCATGATGTTGGCCAGCGGCGAAGCGCCCACACCGCAAGCCATCCAAGCCTTGCGACCACAGCACAGGCTGTTGTTGCTGCGCTTGTTGCGCCCTTGATGCCCCATCGCCCTGGGGCATGAGGGCTCCCAGGAAGGTGTTTGATACCGTTAAAAACCGACCAGTCGGTATCAGCTTGACTTGGCTCAAGAGCCCATCCAGCAAAAACTTTCAAACTGCACTGCATCAGTATTTGCTGATTGACGCACAAGGTCGGTATAACAGGCCATGCGCTCCATACGTACAGACATGCATTCAGCCTTCCCGTCCCTCCCACGCGCCAGCGCTTATGCGGCCTTCGGTCTTTGCATGGCGATACTTGCCACAGGCTGTGCGCCCAGCCAGGCACTGACAGAGCCTGAAACGACGCTTCCAGCCCACTACCCGGCAGGCGATTTCGCTGCCACAGCCAGTGCCACTACTGGCTTGCCTGCGTGGCAAGCCATGGTGCAAGACCGCACTTTGCAGCAGTTGCTTGAGCAAGCCAGCACCCACAACCATGACTTGCGCCTTGCCTTGCTGCGCGCACAAGAAGCACGCGCAGCGTATGGAATTCAGCGTGCAGACCGCCTGCCCAGCATCGGCCTTGGCAGCAGCCACGCCCGTGCCCGTGTGCCGGGGGATTTGAATGCCTCCCGCCAATCGGTTGTGGGGAGCGATCACGAGGTTTTTGTGGGCCTCAACAGCTGGGAGCTTGATTTGTGGGGGCGTGTGCGCCAACTCAGTGAAGCAGCCCTGCAGCAATACCTCGCCTCTGAAGCCGGCGCGCAAGCCGCGCGCCAAGCGTTGTTGGCGCAAGTGGCACGCACCTATCTGGCACTGCGCGAAGCCGACGACCGTTTGGCGCTGACGCGCAGCACCGTGCAAAGCCGTGCAGAAACGCTGCGCATCTTCACGCGCCGCCATGAAGTGGGCGCCACCAGCAAATATGCACTCACGCAGGTACAAAGCCTGCACCACCAAGCGCTGGTCATCGCTGTACAGCTGGAGCAAGAACGCGCACAGCTTGCCCATGCGCTGCATTTGCTCACAGGGGCCGACGTTGCGCAGCTACCGCCGCTAGAGCGCGACACCCAGATATTTGCACCCGTGCCTGTGGGCCTGCCCTCAAGCCTGCTGACGGCGCGCCCCGACATCATCGCCGCAGAGCACCAGCTGCAAGCATCACGCGCACAAGTGGGTGCCGCGCGTGCGGCCTTCTTTCCCCGCATTGCCTTGACCGGCAGTTGGGGCAGTGGCAGTGCCGAGCTCAGCGGCTTGTTTGAATCCGGCAGCCAAGCATGGACGTTCATGCCCAGCATTGCCTTGCCCATCTTTGATGGTGGCAGGCGCCAAGCCAATCTGGACTTGGCTGCCGTGCGCCAAAACGCCGCCGTGGTGACGTACGAGCGCACCATCCAGACGGCATTCCGTGAAGTGGCCGATGCGCTGGCAATGCGCCAGAGCATGGCCCAGCAAGTGGACATTCAGCAAAGCAATCTGCAATCGCTGCAAGAGCGCGCCCGGCTGGCACAGCTGCGCTACGACAACGGCGCATCGCCCTATCTGGACGTTCTGGATGCACAGCGCGAGCTCCTCAGCGCAGCCCAGCAGCTGGTGCAAGCGCGCTACGCCCTGCAAAGCGTCCACGTCAGCCTGTACACCGCATTGGGCGGAGGCACCAGCTTGGGCACCGCCGCGCCCGCAGCCAGCGCCACCACCCCAACGCCTCACTCCTGAATACCGCACACACCATGTCCAACAACAGCAAAAAGAAAACCCTGACCCTCCTGGCCTTAGCCACTGCTTTGGTGCTCGCCGGTGGTTATGCATGGAAACAATGGCAAGCCAGCCACGTCAATGAAGGTCTGGCTGGCGGCAATGGCCGTATCGAAGCCACCGAAGTGGACATCGCCACCAAACTGGGCGGGCGTGTTGAGGAAATTTTGGTGGGTGAAGGGGACTTCGTGAAAGCGGGCGAGCCGCTGGCCCGTATGCAAATTACCAGCTTGCAGGCACAGTACGAAGAGGCCGTCGCCGGCAAAGACCGCGCTGTCCACAACGTGGCGGCCTCCAAGGCACAGGTGGCGCTGCGCCAAAGTGACCACGCTGCGGCCCTTGCCGTCGTAGCCCAGCGTGAAGCCGATTTGGACGCGGCCCAGCGCCGTCTGGCACGCTCTGAAACCCTGACCCGCGAAGGCGCCAGCTCTGCCCAAGAGCTGGACGATGACCGTGCCCGTGTGCGCGGCGCACAAGCGGCGCTGAAAGCCGCACTGGCGCAGGCTGCTGCCGCGCAGGCCGCCATTACCGCCGCCCAGGCACAGGTCACAGGCGCAGACTCTGCCGTGGTGGCTGCACAAGCTACTGTGCAGCGCGTTGCGGCAGAGCTGGACGACAGCACTTTGCTTGCCCCTCGTGATGGCCGCGTGCAGTTTCGCCTGGCACAGCCCGGTGAAGTCCTGGGCGCAGGCGGCAAAGTGCTGAATCTGGTGGACTTGGCCGATGTCTACATGAGCTTTTTCTTGCCTGAAACCGTGGCAGGCCGGGTTGCCTTGGGCTCCGAAGTGCGCATCGTGCTGGATGCGGCGCCGCAATTTGTGATTCCGGCCAAGGTGTCGTTTGTGTCCGCCACCGCGCAGTTCACGCCCAAAACCGTGGAAACGGCCAGCGAACGGCAAAAACTCATGTTCCGGGTGAAGGCGCAGCTGGATCCGCAACTGCTGCAAAAACACCTCACCCAGGTCAAGACCGGCCTGCCAGGCCAGGCCTGGGTATTGGCCGAACCTGGCGCACAGTGGCCTGCACATTTGCAGGTGAAGCTGCCGGAGTAAGCGCATGGCCGCTACCTTGGTACCAGGTGCTGCCCCTGCGCCGGTCGCCCACCTTCAGAACGTACACCTGCGCTATGGCAGCGCCGCGGCACTGCGGGGCCTGTCGCTGGACATTCCTGCCGGCGTCATGGTGGGCCTGATTGGGCCTGATGGTGTGGGCAAATCCAGCCTGCTGTCTTTGCTGTCTGGGGCACGCCAGTTGCAAGAAGGCGAAGTTCACGTGCTGGGTGGCGACATGCGCAGCAAGGCGCACCGTGATGCTGTGTGTCCGCGCATCGCCTATATGCCGCAAGGCTTGGGCAAAAACCTCTACCCGACCTTGTCGGTCGAAGAAAACCTGCAGTTTTTTGCCCGCTTGTTTGGCCACAACCAGGCCGAACGCCGCGCACGCATTGACGATTTGACGCAAAGCACGGGGCTAAAGAAGTTTCTCTCGCGCCCCGCAGGCAAGCTGTCGGGCGGCATGAAGCAAAAGCTGGGGTTGTGCTGCGCACTGATCCACGACCCGGACTTGCTGATTCTGGACGAGCCCACCACCGGCGTAGACCCGCTGGCCCGGGCGCAGTTCTGGGATTTGATCAACCGCATCCGCACCACACGCCCCCACATGAGTGTGCTGGTGGCCACGGCCTATATGGACGAAGCCCAGCGGTTTGACTGGCTGGTGGCCATGGACGACGGCCAGATTCTGGCCACTGGCACGCCCGATGAGCTGCTGCAGCGCACGCACACCGCATCGCTGGAGGCGGCTTTCATCGCCCTGCTGCCGCAGGCCAAAAAGCACGGGCACAGCGAGGTGCTGATTCCGCCGCTGCAGGCCAGCGACGATGACATCGCGATTGAGGCCCAAGACCTCACCATGCGCTTTGGTGACTTTGTGGCCGTGGATCACGTGAACTTTCGCATCCGCCGGGGCGAGATTTTTGGCTTTCTGGGCTCCAACGGCTGCGGCAAATCCACCACCATGAAAATGCTGACCGGCCTGATGCCTGCCAGCGAAGGCAAAGCCTGGCTGTTTGGCCATGAGGTCGATCCGCACGACATTGCCACGCGCCGTCGCGTGGGCTACATGTCGCAAGCGTTCTCGCTGTACGGCGAGCTGACCGTGCTGCAAAACCTGGTGCTGCACGCGCAGCTGTTTCATGTACCGCCAGAGCAAATCAACGCCCGCGTAGAAGCCATGCTGCAGCGCTTTGGCCTGCAGCAAGAGCGCTACGAGCTGCCCGAGCGACTGCCGCTGGGTCTGCGCCAGCGCCTGTCACTGGCCGTGGCCATGGTGCACAGCCCGGAGTTGCTGATTTTGGATGAGCCCACCTCGGGCGTAGACCCGGTGGCGCGTGACCAGTTCTGGCGTTTGCTGGTGGAGCTGTCGCGCCGCGACAAGGTGACGATTTTCATCTCCACCCACTTCATGAACGAGGCCGAGCGCTGCGACCGCATGTCCATGATGCACGCGGGCAAAGTGCTCGACTCCGACGTACCCGCCAAGCTGGTTGAAAAGCGCGGCGCGGCGACGCTGGAAGAAGCCTTTATTGGCTATCTGGTGGAAGCATCGGGCGAGCCAGCCCCCGACCTCAACACCAAAAAAATAGCTGCCAGCGCTGATAAAACAAGCACTTCAGTACAAAAACCATCTGAACCCGAGCAATCACCAGCGCAAGGCGCTATGGTTTCTAATAGCGCTAGCGCACTCCCCCGCTTTAGCCTGCAGCGCATGTGGAGCTATCTGTGGCGCGAGTCGCTGGAGCTGCAGCGCGACCCGGTACGCGCCACGCTGGCGCTGGTGGGCTCGCTGGTGCTGATGGTGGTGATTGGCTTTGGCATCAGCTTTGATGTGGAAGATCTGACATTTGCCGTGCTGGACCGCGACCAAAGCACGCTGAGCCAGAGCTACACGCAAAGCTTGTCGGGCTCGCGCTATTTTCTGGAGCAACCGCCGCTGACGTCCTACGAAGATCTGGATCAACGCATGCGGGCCGGCAAGATTGTGGTGGCTATTGAAATCCCCCCGGGTTTTGGGCGCGACATTCTGCGCGGCACCCCCACGGCCGTGGGCGCCTGGTTCGACGGCGCCATGCCCACCCGCGCAGAAACCGTCAAGGGCTATGTGCAAGGCATTCACCAGTATTGGCTGGCCGAGCAGGTGCGCGAGCGCACCGGTCAGCGGCTGAGCAGCCAGGTCAGCATGGAAACCCGTTTTCGCTACAACCCAGACGTAAAAAGCCTGCCCGCCATGGTGCCGGCCGTCATTCCGCTGCTGCTGATGATGCTGCCCGCCATGCTCACCGCGCTGGCGGTGGTGCGCGAGAAAGAGCTGGGCTCCATCGTGAACCTGTACGTCACCCCGGTCACGCGCATGGAGTTTTTGCTGGGCAAGCAACTGCCTTATGTGGCACTGGCCATGCTGAACTATGTGCTCATGTGCCTGATGGCTGTGCTGGTGTTTGATGTGCCCATCACCGGCAGCGTGTTCACACTCACGCTGGCGGCGTTGATCTTCAGCATCATCACCACCGGCATGGGCCTGCTGGCGTCAGCCGTCACACGCAGCCAGATTGCTGCCATGTTTTTTGCCATGCTGGGCACGCTGATTCCGGCCACCCAGTTTTCGGGGCTGACCGACCCCGTCTCATCCCTGGAAGGCGCGGGCCGCATCATTGGTGAGTACTACCCGGCCACGCACATGTTCACCATCAGCCGTGGCGTATTTAGCAAGGCGCTGGACCTGCACGATCTGGCCGCCTCTTTCTGGCCGCTGCTGGCGGCAATCCCCGTCATCATGGGGATTGCCGTGTGGGCGCTGCCCAAGCAGGACAAATAGCCATGGCCCCTATGTTTGACAGGAGGCTTTGCCATGCGGCATAGCTTGAAAAATATCTGGCGTCTGGGCGTCAAAGAGCTGTGGAGCCTGTGGCGCGACCCCGTCATGCTGGTGCTGATTGTCTACACCTTCACCCTGTCGGTGTACACCGCCGCATCGGCCATGCCCGAGACGCTGCACCACGCCCCGATTGCCATCGTGGACGAAGACCAGTCACCGCTGTCGGCGCGCATCACCTCGGCCTTTTACCCGCCCCATTTCATGCCCTTGCAGCTCTCAGGCGTGCAAGCGGTGGACCCGGGCATGGACGCGGGCAAGTTCACCTTTGCGCTGACCATTCCCCCCGGCTTTCAGCGCGATGTGCTGGCGGGCAAAAAAGTTGAGCTGCAATTGAATGTGGATGCCACGCGCATGAGCCAGGCCTTCTCTGGCAACGGCTATATCCAGCAGATCGTGATGGCCGAGGTCAATGAATTTGTGCAACGCCACCGCGCGGCGGCCAGCACCCCCGTGGCGCTGGAAGTGCGCGCGCGGTTTAACCCCTCGCTCAACAAAATGTGGTTTGGCGGGGTGATGCAAATCATCAACAACGTGACCATGCTCTCCATCATCCTCACGGGTGCGGCCCTGATCCGCGAGCGTGAGCACGGCACGATTGAGCACTTGCTGGTCATGCCCGTCACACCCACCGAAATCATGCTGGCCAAAGTATGGTCCATGGGCGCCGTGGTGCTGGTGGCGGCCGGTGTGTCGCTGAACCTGGTGGTGCGCGGCTTTTTGCAAGTGCCGATCGAGGGCAGCATTGCGCTGTTCATGGCCGGTGCGGCGCTGTGCCTGTTTGCCACCACGGCCATGGGCATCTTCATGGCCACCGTGGCGCGCTCCATGCCGCAGTTTGGCCTGCTGATGGTGCTGACGCTGCTGCCGCTGCAGCTGCTGTCGGGGGGCACCACGCCGCGCGAGTCCATGCCGCAGCTGGTGCAAGACGTCATGCTGGCCGCCCCCACCACCCATTTCGTGAGTCTGGCCCAAGGCATTTTGTACCGTGGCGCTGGGCTGGATGTGGTGTGGCCGCAGTTTTTGGCGCTGTTTGCCATTGGCTGCGTGCTGTTTGCACTGGCGCTGTCGCGCTTTCGCAAAACCATCAGCTCCATGGCCTGAGGGCTGCCTGCCGACCCATTTAGCGCGCCTTAACTGGCTGTAGGGTCATTAATGCCATCGCTGCACAAGATGAGTGGCATCACCCAAAATTCGGGCCCGTACGGAATTGAGCGGCCGCAGCAATGCGGCCGTTTTGTTTACCCATCCCCCACGGCTTGCGCGCCGGTCGGATGCTTTCTTTGTTTTGCAACCCGCGTTTATGTCTGCTGACTCCCCCGTGTCCTCTTTGCGCCGCGGCCTCAAGGCCCGACACATGTCGATGATCGCCATTGGCGGCTCCATCGGCACCGGCCTGTTTGTGGCCTCTGGCGCCACCATCTCGCAAGCGGGCCCCGGCGGCGCACTGCTGGCGTACTGCGTTATTGGCCTGATGGTTTACTTCCTGATGACCAGCTTGGGCGAGATGGCCTCGCACCTGCCCGTCTCGGGCTCGTTTGCCACCTACGGCGCCAAGTATGTGGACGAGGGTTTTGGCTTCGCGCTGGGCTGGAACTATTGGTACAACTGGGCCGTGACCATTGCCGTGGATTTGGTGGCCGCCCAGTTGGTGATGGCTTACTGGTTTCCCGACGTCAATGGTTTGCTGTGGAGCGCGCTGTTTCTGGCCCTGATGTTTGGCCTGAACTCGCTGTCCTCCAAGGGGTTCGGCGAGTCGGAGTTCTGGTTTGCCGCCATCAAGGTGGTCACCGTGCTGGTCTTTATTGGCATTGGCCTGCTGATGGTGTTTGGCATCATGACCGGCGGCGCGCCCGATGGCATCTGGGGCAATGTCGCCAACTTCACCGCGGGGGATGCACCGTTTGCCGGTGGCTTTGCCGCGCTGATCGGTGTGGCTATGATTGTGGGCTTCTCGTTCCAGGGCACCGAGCTGATCGGCATTGCCGCGGGCGAGTCGGAAGACCCGGCCAAAAACGTGCCCCGTGCGGTGCGTAAGGTGTTTTGGCGCATTTTGCTGTTCTATGTGTTTGCCATTTTGATCATTGGCCTGCTGGTGCCCTATACCGACCCCAAGCTGCTGCGCAACGATCTGGGCGACATCAGCGTCAGCCCCTTCACCCTGGTGTTTGAGCGCGCGGGCCTACTGGGCGCCGCTGCCGTGATGAACGCGGTGGTACTCACGTCGGTGCTGTCGGCCGGTAACTCGGGCATGTATGCCTCCACCCGCATGCTGTATGCGCTGGCCAAGCAAGGCATGGCGCCCAAGGTGTTTGCCTACGTCAACAGCCGCGGTGTGCCCATCATGGCGTTGATTGCCACCACCGTGATTGCCGCCCTGTGCTTTTTCACCAATGTGTTCAGCCCAGAGTCGGTCTACATCTGGCTGCTGAACCTGTCGGGCATGTGCGGCTTTATTGCCTGGCTGGGCATTGCGGTCAGCCACTACCGCTTCCGCCGCGCCGGTGTGGTGCAAGGCTTTGATACGCACCAGCTGCCTTACCGCGCTGCGGCTTTCCCGGTGGGCCCCATCTTTGCATTTGTGCTGTGCCTGGTCATTACCTTGGGCCAAAACTACGAAGCCTTCCTGGCCGACACCATTGACTGGACCGGCGTGGTTGCCACCTACATTGGCATTCCCCTGTTCTTGCTGATCTGGCTGGGTTACAAATTCAGCAAAGGCAGCCGCTTGGTGAAGCTGGAAGAGATGGACATCAGCGGCAGCCATTAAGCGCCCGCGTGACCATCCCCCAAGGCCATCTGCCAGCAGATGGCCTTGTTGTTTGTGGCGGGCCTTTGTGCTGTTCAGCTTTGTGGTGCGCAGCCATGCGCAACCACGCTATGAAAAACTAAGCTGCCAGCGCCTGTTATTGCTTGTTTTCACATGCTTTATATGTGCAAACCATTGCTGCATCAGCGCAAGCCGCTCTTCATTAATCGCAGCACATGGCAGTGTGCGATTGCGTCACATCAGGTTTTTTCTGGCAAGCGGCGCCTTTTCTTTCCAGGTTCTGCCAAACCCATCCTCTTTCGATGCCGATGGACTGGCAGCAGCCCATGCAAGTGATCGCGCAATGACTTGCCTCTGCGCCCCAAAACAAAAAAGCCCGTGGCATTCACCACGGGCTTGGTTTCGCATCAGCTGCTGAGCCCTGCCAGGGCAGGCAGGGCTCAGCGCGTGATTGCTTAGGCCTTCAATGCAGCCAGCACCTCATCGAGCATCTTCTTGGCATCACCGAACAGCATGCGGTTGTTGTCCTTGTAGAACAGCGGATTGTCGACACCCGCATAGCCCGAGGCCATGGAGCGCTTCATCACGATGGAGGTTTTGGCCTTCCACACTTCCAGCACCGGCATGCCAGCGATGGGGCTGTCTGGGTCATCTTGGGCAGCAGGGTTCACGATGTCGTTGGCGCCAATGACGATGGCCACATCGGTCTCGGGGAAGTCTTCGTTGATCTCATCCATCTCCATGACGATGTCGTACGGCACCTTGGCCTCGGCCAGCAGCACGTTCATGTGCCCAGGCATACGACCTGCCACGGGGTGAATGGCAAAGCGCACTTCCACGCCCTTGTCACGCAAGGTTTTGGTGATTTCGTTGACGGTGTGCTGAGCCTGGGCCACGGCCATGCCGTAGCCAGGCACGATGATGACGCGCTTGGCATCGCGCAGCATCTCGGCCGTTTCGCTGGCGCTGACAGGCGTCACCTCGCCCTGGGGCTCGGCAGCTGCCGCATCACCGCTCTTTTTGGCGGGTGCACCGGAGCCAAAGCCACCGGCAATCACGCTGATGAAGTTGCGGTTCATGGCCTGGCACATGATGTAGCTGAGGATGGCGCCCGAAGAGCCTACCAGCGCGCCGGTCACGATCAGCAAGTCGTTGCCCAGCATGAAGCCCGTGGCCGCAGCGGCCCAGCCCGAGTAGCTGTTGAGCATGGACACCACCACGGGCATGTCCGCACCGCCAATCGCCATCACCATGTGCACGCCAAACAGCAGCGCAATCACCGTCATGACGACCAAGGGGAGCATGCCATCGGCCACGGTTTCAGCACGCAGAAACTCGCGGCCAAACCAGACCACCACCAGCAGCGCCACCAAGTTCAGCCAGTGGCGCGCGGGCAGCAGCAGCGGCTTGCCGCCGATCTTGCCGTTGAGCTTGCCAAAGGCAATCAGCGAACCCGAGAACGTGACCGCACCAATCAAGATGCCCACGTAGATTTCCACTTCGTGGATGGCCTTTTCTGCACCTGCCAGCTGGATGGACGTGTCCACATAGCTGGCAAAACCCACCAAGCAGGCCGCCAGGCCCACCAGGCTGTGCATCAGCGCCACCAGCTCGGGCATCTGGGTCATCTTCACCACCTTGGCGGCGTACAAGCCAATACCGCCACCGATGACCAGGGCCCCCACAATCCACGCAATACCGTTGGCAGTCACGCTGGGGCCAAACACGGTAGCCACAATGGCCAGTGTCATACCCAGCATGCCAAACAGATTGCCGCGGCGCGAAGTTTCCGGGTTGGACAGCCCCCCCAGACTCAAGATAAACAAAATAGCGGCGCCCAGATAGGCCACCGTTGCAAGGCTTTGGGACATTGAAATGTTTCCTCTTGTCGTTCTTACTTGCGGAACATGGCAAGCATGCGGCGTGTCACCGCAAAGCCACCAAACATATTGATGGCCGTGAGCACCAGCGCGGCAAACGCCAGCCACGTGATCAGGCTGTCAGGCCGCCCTTCGCTGCCCGCAGCGGGCGAGGCAATTTGCACCAGCGCGCCGATGGCGATGATGCTGGAGATTGCGTTGGTCACACTCATCAGCGGCGTGTGCAGCGCGGGCGTCACGTTCCAGACCACCATGTAGCCAATAAAGCAGGCCAGCACAAACACGGTGAAGTGACCCAGGAAGGCCGCAGGCGCGTACGCACCGATGAACCAGAAAGCCACCGCCGCAATCGCAAAAATGATGGCCAGTGTCTTGGCAGGCAAGGGGCCAGAAGCACCATGCCCATGCCCGCCCTTTTTCTGCTCCACGGGCGCCGCCGCAGGCTTGGGAGCCGGTGCAGGGGCCGCTTTGAGGGGCGGCGCAGGCCAGGTCACTTCGCCGTGCTTGATCACGGTGAGGCCGCGGATGGCATCGTCGTCCATATTGACCACGGCCACACCATCCTTGGCCTTGCACAGCTCTTCCGTCAGGCGCAGCAAGTTGGTGGCATACAGCGTAGACGACTGCTTGGCCAGGCGCGAAGCCAGATCGGTGTAACCAATGATGGTCACGCCATGGCGCACCACGGCTGCATCGCGCACCGTCAGCTCGCAGTTGCCGCCTTGCTCGGCGGCCATGTCCACAATCACGCTGCCGGGCTTCATGCTTTGCACCATCTCCGCCGTAATCAGCTTGGGCGCGGGCTTGCCGGGAATCAGCGCCGTGGTGATGATGATGTCGGCATCCTTGGCCTGCTCGGCATACATGGCGCGCTGCGCGGCCTGAAAGCCCTCGCTCATGACCTTGGCGTAACCGCCGCCGCCCGCGCCGTCTTCCTCGTAGTCCACCTTCACAAATTCGCCGCCCAGCGACTTGACCTGGTCGGCCACCTCGGCACGGGTGTCGTTGGCACGCACGATGGCGCCCAAGTTGGCCGCCGTGCCAATCGCGGCCAAACCGGCCACGCCAGCGCCCGCAATAAACACCTTGGCCGGTGGCACCTTGCCTGCCGCCGTGATCTGGCCGTTGAAGTAGCGGCCAAAGGCGTTGGCCGCCTCAATCACTGCACGGTAGCCTGAGACACCGGCGGTGGAGGTCAGTGCATCCATCTTCTGCGCACGGCTGAGCGTGCGCGGCAGGCAGTCAATCGCCAGTACGGTGGCTTGCTTGGCGACCAGCTGCTGCATCAATTCAGGGTTTTGTGCAGGCCAGATGAAGTCCACCAGCGTGGTGCCTTCGCGCATCAGCGCCACTTCTTCGCTGCTGGGTGGGCGCACCTTGAAGACAATGTCTGCCGCAGCCCACAGGGCCGCAGCGTTGTCGACAATCTGCGCGCCCGCCGCACGGTAAGCGTCGTCGCTGAAGTTGGCCGCATCACCGGCGCCAGACTCCACCGCCACGGTAAAGCCCAGTTTGATCAGCTTTTCCACCACATCGGGCACCGTGGCCACGCGCTTTTCCAGAGGAAAAGTTTCCTTTGGCACGCCAATGCACTGGGGCGGGTGTGCGAGAGGATCTTGCATATAAGAAATCTCCTGAAGACAAGTTTGGTATGCGTTGCCGCGATGTTCAACTGCGCCCGTATTGCGCGTGCGCCACCGCGTGAGCGCCGCTGGGTACTTGTGGAATACAGCGGCATGGATAGAGACAGGTTCACAGACAGGTTGCCACAGATAGGGCAACCGCTGGGAAGCGTTCGCTAAATGGTAACGGCAAGAATCCATTCGCTTGCTGTATGCGCACCACAGCGGTGCACAAAAAGGCTGCCGCGCACGCTGCATTCGTGCTGCACTTTTAAGGTGCATGCAGAGTGCGTCAAGCGCTTTTCTAGCGCAGCGCTGCATGAGCCAACGCAGATCGGCATGCCCCTACTCTTCGGCATTAGCTCATGCAAATCACACATAACGCACTCGGATTTAAGCACGCTGCATGCGGTGCTGTGGAATGCCGCTCGTTGCCAGCCTCTTCAAAAAGAGGAGCTTGAGGCGCTTGATATGCAATAGGTACGGATTGATTTACATCGAAAAGCAAGCATTAGCCAACGCTACCTGCTCTTTTTACCGAAGCACTACACCCCCAAAGGCATCTCGGCACGCTTGAGGGTGCGCAGCACAAACATCGATTGACTGTGCTGAATGCCTTTGATTTTGTAGAGTTTTTCACGCAGCAAGCGCTCGTAGTCCCGCGTGTCTTTGACCATGACGCGCAGCAGATAGTCGTAAGTGCCAGACACCAAATGCGCCTCCACGACCTCGGGAATGGTGGCCAGCTGCTCACCAAATTTTTCCAGCGTGTTGTCGCTGTGGCTGTTGAGCGTAACCATCAACAGCACCGTATCGTTCAAACCCAGGGCTTGGGGGTTCAGGCGCACGGTGTAACCCTCAATCACGCCTTCGTCTTCCATGCGTTTGATGCGCGTCCAGCACGGCGATGGGCTCAGGCCCACGGCCTGCCCTATTTCTTGCAGGCTGGCTCGTGCATTGCACTGCAATTGCGCAATGATTTTTCTGTCAATTTTATCCATGCAGCAAATTTTGCTGTAAATATTAAATACACATGTGTTTTTTCTGTATTTATCCTAATTTCATAGCATGACAGCAACATTTTTTGCACTGCAACACGCACACTTCAAGGCATGGAAGCAACGCCTACCGGCGATGTTCAACGCCATTTCATCGCCACGGCAATTTACCGTTTGCCCGCTGCTATGTGACCCACGCGCTATGCACTACGCAAAAAGGCCGATCTGCAATACCCCTCGCAGATCGGCCTTTTTGTTGGCGGCAGCAGCACCTTGTTTACATAAAAACAAGGCGCTAACGCTTACCTCATAAGCGCTAGCAGCTATCTATTTTGCAATTTCTTGTGCACCCGACACCAGGGCCAGCGCCTCTTGCCCACCCAGCGCCTTCCACAGCGTGACGCGGTTGATTTGCTCCGACAGGCGCAGGCTGATGAGGGTTTGCTGCGCCGCGTACAGGCTGCGCTGCGCATCCAGCACCGTGAGGTAGTTGTCGACCCCCGCCTGAAAACGTGCCTCCGACAAATCAAACGCTTTTTGCGTGGCCAGTACCATGCCGGTTTGGGCGCCCAGGCGCTCGCCCCACTGGGCACGGTCTGCCAGCGCATCTGCCACTTCCTTGAAAGCGGTTTGCACGGCTTTTTCGTACTGCGACAGGGCAATGCGCTGGTTGGCCTCGGCCACCTGCACGCCGGCCCGCAAACGCCCGCCCTCAAAAATTGGCAGCCTGATTTGCGGCATAAAGCTCCAGGTGCTGGTGCCACCGCCAAACAGTGCGTCCAGCTCCCGGCTGCCTGAACCCACACTGCCGGTCAGCGTGATGCTGGGGAACAGCGCCGCACGCGCCGCGCCAATATTGGCATTCATGGCCCGCAGATTGTGTTCTGCTGCCTGCACATCGGGGCGTTGCAGCAATACGCTGGAAGGCAAGGCTTGCGGCACGGGCAACAGCGCCAAGTTGTTGGCATCGTTCACGGCCAGCGTCTGCACGCTGGGGAGCAACTCGGCAGGCACCGCACCACCCACCAGCAAGTGCAGCGCGTTGCGGTCACGCGCCACTTGCGAGGTGTAGGCCGCCACATCCACGCGCGCGGTTTCGACCGTGGACAGGTTTTGCGCCAACACCAGCCCCGAGGTGGAGCCAATCTCAAACATGCGCTTGGTCAGCGCATACGCTTTTTCGCGGCTCGCCAAGGTGTCTTGGGCCAGCTGCAAGCGGGCCATGTCGGCCGCCAAGGTCAGCCAGGCGTTGCTGACATCAGCCACCAGGCCAATCTGCACATTGCGCTGGTTGCCCTCGGACTGCAAGAACGCCTGCAAGCCTGCTTCGCTCAAATTGCGTAGCCGGCCCCAAAAGTCGATTTCATAGCTGGTAAAGCCCAGCTGCGCGGTGTATTGCTCGTTGACAGAGGATTGGCCCGCAGGGTTTAGCTCTGCGCTGGTGCGGCTGCGTGTGCCCTGCCCTTGCGCCGTAATGCTGGGCAGCAAATCGGCACGCGTAATGCCGTACTGCGCCCGTGCTTTTTCCATGTTGTCCAGCGCCACACGCAGGTCGCGGTTGTGGCTCAGCGCCAGCGCCACCACCTCGCGCAGCTGCGGGCTTTGGATCCATGCCTGCGCTTGCGCGTAGCTCAATGCCGCCTCGCTGGCTTGCACGGGCACGCCCGCCTGGGCCACCACGGTGTCTGGCACCATGCCCGCAGGTTGCTGGTATGTCGGCGCCAAATTGCAGGCCGTCAGCAAGGCTGCGGCCACGGCGGCAGCCACCACGGGCCGCATCGTCAAAGTCTGCTGTTTCATGCGCGGGTTTCCTGTGTCGTGGTGGGCGTGTGAGGGGTGTCATCTGTGCGGCTGCGGCTCTTGAACCAAGAGCGCACCAGCAAGAAGAACACGGGCACCATGAACAAACCCAGCACGGTTGAGGCCACCGTGCCACCCAGCACTGCGGTACCAATCGCGTTGCGCCCCCCGGCGCCCGCGCCCGTGCCCAGGGCCAGCGGAATCACGCCAAAACCAAACGCCAGCGACGTCATCAAGATGGGGCGCAAGCGCATGCGCACGGCTTCCACTGTGGCGTTGAACAGGCTCTTTCCCTGCTCTTGCAACTGCACTGCAAACTCCACAATCAAGATAGCGTTCTTCGACGCCAGACCCACCGTGGTGAGCAAGCCCACCTGGAAATACACGTCGTTGGTCAAGCCTCGCGTATAGGTTGCCAGCAGCGCACCGACCACCCCCAGCGGCACCGCCAGCATGACCGACAGTGGCACCGTCCAGCTTTCATACAGCGCGGCCAAGCACAGGAACACAAACAAAATAGAGATGGCATACAGCAGCGGCGCTTGTGCGCCAGACTGGCGCTCTTGCAGCGAAGCCCCCGTCCACTCATAGCCAATGCCATTGGGCATGGTTTTGAGAATCTCCTCCACCACCTTCATGGCCACACCCGAGCTTACGCCCGGCGCTGCATTGCCCACAATTTCATAGGCGGGCGAGCCGTTGTAGCGCAGCAGCTGCGGCGAGCCGTAAGCCCAGTGCGTGGTAGAGAAGGCGCTGAAAGGCACCATCTCACCGTTTTTGTTGCGCACCGACCATTTGGCAATATCTTGCGGCAGCATGCGGTGCGGCGCGTCGCCCTGGATGTAGACGCGCTTGACGCGGCCGTTGTTCAAAAAGTCGTTGACATAGGTGCCGCCCATGGCGCTGGAGAGCACGCTGTTGATGTCGCTGTACGACAGGTTCAGCGCAGCCGCCTTGCGGTCATCAATGTCCAGACGCAGCTCAGTAGCATCGTCCAAATTGGTGGCGCGCAACCCCGTCAGTTCAGGGTGCTTGCGCGCCTGGGCCAGAAACTGGTCTTTGGCCGCCAGCAAAGCGTCGTGCCCCAAACCGTTCAAGTCCTTGAGCATGAAGTTAAAGCCTGCGTTGGAGCCCAAGCCACGCACGGCAGGCGGCTGCATCACAAAGATGCGGGCGTCGCGGATATAGGCCAACTCCTGCGTGGCACGGTGCGCAAAAGTGCCTGCTGACTGGCTGGGCAGCGGGCGTTCTGCCCACGTCTTCAAGCGCACAAAACCACGTGCAGAGCTTTGGTCGCCACTCAAGCCCGAGACCTGGTTGAAACTGACCACATCGGGCTGCTTGAGGAAATACTCCCTCACCTCATCGAGCACCGCCTGCAAACGCGCATCCGAGGCACCTGCGGGCAAGTTCACGTTCACGTAGACAAAGCCTTGGTCTTCATCTGGCAGGAAGGAGGTGGGCAGCTTGCTCATCAGCCACCACACGCCCGCCAAAATCACCAAGAAGATCAGCATCATGCGTTTGGCACGGCCCAGCGTCCACGCCACCGTGCTTTGGTAACGCAGCGCTGTGGCATCAAAGTGGTGGTTGAACCAGCGGAAAAAGCGGTCGTTCAGCCCCAGCAAGCCACGGCGCATATGCTTTTCTTGGCCGTGGTTGGAGGGCGCTTTCAAAATGGTGGCGCACAGCGCGGGCGTGAGCGTGAGCGCCACAAACACAGAGAACGCCATGGCCGCCACAATGGTGATGGAGAACTGGCGGTAAATCACCCCGGTAGAGCCGCCAAAGAAGGCCATGGGCACAAACACGGCAGACAGCGTGACCCCAATGCCCACCAGCGCTGAGGTAATTTCCCCCATGGACTGGCGCGTCGCCTCCTTGGCGGACAGCCCCGTCTCGTGCATCACGCGCTCGACGTTCTCGACCACCACAATCGCATCGTCCACCAGCAAGCCAATCGCCAGCACCATGGCAAACATGGTCAGTGTGTTGATGGAGTAACCGGCCACCGACAAGACCCCAAACGTGCCAAGCAGCACCACGGGCACGGCAATGGCCGGAATCAAAGTGGCACGAAAGTTCTGCAAGAAGATGAACATCACGATCACCACCAGCACCATCGCTTCGGCCAAAGCCTTGACCACTTCCTGGATCGACGCGCGCACGAACGGCGTGGAGTCCGAGCTGACAAAATAGTCAATCTCGTTGGGGAAAAACTCTTTCATCTCCGCCAGCTTGGCCGCCACGGCGTCGGACACTTCCATCGCATTGGCCCCATCGGCCAGGACAATGCCCATGCCCGCCCCCAGCATGCCGTTGAGCTTGGCCTTGACGGTGAGGTTGTCTGCACCCAGCTCTACCCACGCCACATCTTTGATGGTGACTACCGAGCCATCGGGCGATGTCTTGAGCACAATGTTTTCAAACTCTTCCACCGTCTGCAGCTTGGTGCGGGCCGTGATGGTGGCATTGAGCTGCTGGTTGCTCACCGCAGGTAACGCACCCAGCTGCCCTGCGGAAACTTGGGCGTTTTGGGCGTTCAGCGCGGAGATCAGGTCAGACGGCATGAGCGCGTACTTTTGCATCAGCGCCGGATCCATCCAGATGCGCATGGCATAGAAGGTACCAAACACGTTGATGTCGCCTACCCCGTCCAGACGGCCCAGCACGTCCACCAAGTTGGAGTTCAGGTAGTCGCCAATGTCCACCTGCGTCATGGACGGGTCGGTGGAGTAAAAGCTGTACGTCACCAAAAAGTCTTGGCCGCCCTTGGTCACAAACACACCGCGGCTTTTGACTGCATCGGGCAGGCGGTTCATCGCTGCCTGCAGCTTGTTTTGTACCTGCACCTGGGCCACGTCGATGTCGGTGCCGGGTGCAAATGTCAAGGTGGTGCGCGAGCGCCCCGAGGCATCGGACGTCGAGCTCATGTAGAGCATGTTGTCGATGCCCTTGAGCTGCTGCTCAATGATCTGGGTAACGGAGTTTTCCACCGTTTCGGCGGAAGCGCCCGTGTACTGGGCGCCAATGGTCACGCGCGGCGGTGCAATGTCGGGGTATTGCTCCAGCGGCAGGGTAAAAATGGACAAGGCCCCCGCCAGCATGATGACGATGGAGATGACCCACGCAAAAATGGGTCGATTGATAAAAAACTGCGCCATGGTGCGATCGCTTCCCGCTTACTTACCGTTTGCCACAGCCGCACGCAGTCGCGCCGCCGCTGCTTGAGGGTCTACGGGCTGGGCCTGCGACTTGGCATTGGCGGGTGTCTCCACCGCCGTCACTTTGTCACCGGGTTTGATGCGCTGAAATCCGTCAATCACCACACGTTCACCCGCTTCCAAGCCCTTGTCTAGCAACCAGTGGTTGCCGATGGCACGGCCCAGCTCTACGGTGCGCTTTTCCACGGTGTCGTCGGCATTGACCACCAGCACACTGGCGCGGCCTGTCAAATCGCGTGAGACCGAGCGCTGGGGCACCAAAATCGCCTCGGGCGCCAAGCCCGTGGGCAATTTGGCCTGCACAAACATGCCTGGCATCAGCACCCCATCGGGGTTGGGTACCACCGCACGCAAAGTCACTGTGCCCATCGTGCTGTTCACAATCAGCCCCGCAAACTGCAGCTTGCCTTCATGCGGATAGGCGCTGCCATCTTCCAGTTGCAGGCGAACGGGCATCTGCTGACCTTCAATTTTTTGATAGCGCCCAGCCGCCCAGTCGTTGCGCAGTTGCAGCAACTCGGCGGAAGACTGGGTGAAATCCACATACATGGGGTCCAGTTGCACGATATCGGTCAGCGGCGCCGTCTGGTTGGCCGTCACCAAAGCACCAGGGGTGACCGCAGAAAGGCTGATGCGGCCACTGATGGGCGCCTCAATACGGCTGTACTTCAGGTTGATGCGTGCGTTCTCTAGGCTTGCCTTGGCCACCGCCACATCGGCCTGCGCCTGCTGCGCCGCCGCCTGGCTTTCTTCAAAAGCTTGCTGGCTGATGGCGGCAATCTTCACCAGCTCGGCGTTGCGGCGCGCGGTAGCCTCCCAGGTTTTTTGGCTGGCCTGGGCTTTGGCCAAAGCCGCTGCGGCACTGGCTTCAGCGGCACGCAAGCTGGCAGCATCCAGTTGGTACAGCGGTTGACCTTGCTTGACCATGCCACCTTCGGTAAAAAGCCGCTTTTGCACGATACCGCTGACCTGGGGGCGCACCTCAGCACGCAAAAAAGCAGCCGTCAGACCCGGCAACAAGCTGTCCAGTGTCTGGCTTTGCTTTTGCAACACCACCACCCCCACTTTGGCTGGCTCTGGCTGCGTGACTGGCGCATTCGAGGGCTTGCCACAGCCGCTCAACACCAGCGCCAGCAGTGTCATGGCGGCCCGGCTGCCTTTGCGTTGTAAATGCTGCGCGGTAGAAGTGGTATCGGGCAAGCAATCGTCGGCGCGTGGGGCAGCAAAAGAGAGGGTCATGGGGGCAATCTAAATTTCGAAAACGTTGCCATTCTCAGGCTCGAATGTTGCGCTTGTGTAAAGCGCAGGGCCAAAAATGGGTAAATTTCGCACAAAGCGCACTGCCGCCAAGCAGCTACAGCGCTGTTTTTCAAAGCACAAAACAGCGTTTGCACGCCGATTGGCCAAGCATTGATTTGTAACTCTGAGCGAGCCGCTTGGCAGCGACAAGTTCCCCACCTGTCAGCAAACTACAGCTTGCGCCACAAAAAAAGCCCCGCCAAGCGGGGCCATCCCACAGCGCTTGCAAGCGCGCTCTAGGCCAGCGAAGTTTGGCGCAGCGCTTCGCGCAGTTGCGCTCCCAGCTCTGGCCGGTCGGCAAACGCATCGGTGGGGTTTTGCAGTTGCAAGATGTCTTCCATGCGGGTGCGTACATTGCCCAAGGCATGGGGGTGACTAAAAATGTAGAACTGGTTGTCCGCCATCGCGGCGAACACCTTGCTGGCAATGTCCTGTGCCGACACTTTGCCGGAGTTCACGGCTTTTTGCGTCATCGCACGCGCCACTTTCTGGCTGGTGGTCAGCGCAGCGGTATCCACTGCATCGGGGCGGTTGCGCTCGCTGGTGGCAATGCCTGTGGGCACAAAATACGGGCACAGCACGCTGCAATGCAGCTGCTCAGTCACCAGCCGCAGGTCTTGGTACAGCGTCTCGGTCAGGCTGACCACGGCATGTTTGCTCACGTTGTACACCCCCATATTGGGAGGCGTCAGCAGCCCCGCCATGCTGGCAGTGTTGACGATGTGGCCTTGCCAGCTCGGGTCTTGCGCCGCAGCTTGGAGCATCATCGGTGTAAACACGCGCACGCCGTGAATCACACCCCACAGGTTCACGTTCAGCACCCACTCCCAGTCTTTGACCGACTGTTCCCACAGCAGCCCGCCCGAGCCACCCACGCCCGCGTTGTTAAACACAAAGTGGGGGGCCCCCACAGTGGCCAACACTTCTTGGGCCAGCGCATCCATCGCCTCTGCATTGCCGACATCCACCTGGCGCGCCATCACCTGCTTGGCACCCAGGCTGCGCGCATGCTCTGCGGATTGGGCCAGTGCATCTGCCTGCACATCCACCAGTACCAACTGCATGCCCGCCTTGGCCGCAATGCGCATGCATTCCAGCCCAAAGCCTGAGCCAGCGCCTGTCAATACGGCGGTTTTTCCTGAAAGACCATTCAACATGCTCGTCTCCTCTGTCGTTGTTCCCTGCCATCCAGAAAAAGGCAGCCCATGGCTGCCTTGCGCCGAGGTTTAGATCAGCTTGACCAGTTGCTTGCCAAAGTTCTTGCCTTTGAGCAGTCCCAAGAAAGCCTCGGGCGCGCTGGCCAGCCCTTGGGCGATGGACTCACGGGGGCGCAGCTTGCCTTGGGCCACCAAGCCACCCAGTTCGGCCAGTGCCTCGGGCCATACTTCCATGTGCTCACTGACGATGAAGCCTTCGACCTTCATGCGGTTGATGAGGATGAGCGCCGGGTTTTGCAGGGGCAGTGGCTGGCCGTCATAGCCCGCGATCATGCCGCACACAGCCACGCGCGCGAAGGCGTTGGCGCGCAGCAGCAAAGCATCCAGCAAATAGCCGCCCACATTTTCAAAATAGCCGTCAATGCCGTCGGGGCACGCCTCTTTCAAGGCCTTGCTCATGGACTTCAGATCGCTGTGCACCTTGTAGTCAATGCACGCGTCAAAGCCCAGTTCATTGGTGGCATAGGCACATTTCTCGGGGCCCCCGGCAATGCCCACCACCCGGCAACCCCGCGCCTTGGCCAGCGCGGCAAAAGCGCTGCCCACCGCACCGGTCGCCGCGCTAACAACCACGGTTTCACCTGCCTTGGGGTTGATGATTTTTACCAGGCCATACCAGGCGGTCACACCGGGCATGCCCACGGCGCCCAGGTAGTACGACAGCGGCACGTGCGTGGTGTCTACCTTGCGCAGCATGCCGGGCGCATTGCCATCCACCACGCTGTAGTGTTGCCAGCCCCCCATGCCCACCACCTGATCGCCCGGCTGGAATTTGGGGTGACGGCTTTCCTCCACCACGCCCACCGTGCCGCCCAGCATGACTTCGCCCAGCGGCTGGCTGGCCGCATAGCTCTTGCTGTCGTTCATGCGCCCGCGCATGTACGGATCCAAGCTCAGGTAGTGGTGCCGCACCAGCACCTGCCCGTCTTGCAGCGCTGGCGTAGGCGCCTCGACCAACTTGAAATTACTGGCCACGGCTTCGCCCACGGGGCGGTTATCCAGCAGAATTTGGGGATTGTTGGGCATGTGATTTATCTCCTTTTTATAGCTACCAGCGCTTGATAGATAAGCGCTAGCGGTTAATTTGACTTAAAAATCCCAAGCCAGCACCACCACTGGCTTGCGCGCTTAGTCCGTGGCAATCACGGTTTGTGTGCCACCGGGTTGTTGGCCGGGCTTGATGGTGCGCGGCATGTACTTGAAGGTGCCTGTGGCGTGCGTGCACAACTTGCCCGCGCTGTCATAGACCTTGCCCTCGCAGTACGCCATGCTCTTGGTGCGGTGCAGCACAAAACCTTTCGCGACCAAAGGGCCACGTGCAGCCTGCATAAAGCTGGTCTTCATCTCAATGGTGACACAGCCAAAGTCATCGCTCTCCAGCGAACGGGCAGCCACGGCCATGGTCACATCCAGCAGCGTCATGCTGGCGCCGCCGTGCGTGACTTCGAAAGTGTTCAGATGCTCGGGCTTGGCGGTGTAGCGCAGCTCAGACTCGCCGTTTTCAAACTTGTGCAGCGTAAAGCCCAGGTGTTCGACAAAGGGGATGGGGTGTTCGCCAAAGCTCAGCATGTGTTGTCTCCGAAATGGTTCATGGGGAAATGGCCGCAAGCATAGCGGCGCCATCCCCTGCGCCCGCACAAAAAGCTGTCACATACGAGCAAGAGCGACAATCTCAAGCACGCTGGCATCAGCCCAAAATGGCGCTGACACCACCGTCCACCGCCACCCACTGGCCCGTGATGTGCTTGCCCGCATCGCTGGCCAGCAGCACGGTCAGCCCCTTCAGGCCTTCGTCATCGCCCAGTCGGCGCAGCGGCGCGCGGCGGGTCATGTTGTCCTCGCCCATGGTGTCGATCAGCACCTCGGCCATCTTGGTGCGAAAGAACCCCGGGCAAATTGCATTCACATTGATGTTGTGCGGCCCCCATTCACCAGCCAGCGCGCGCGTGAAGTTCAGCACAGCGCCCTTGGAGGTGTTGTAGGCGATGGTCTTCATCTCCACAGGGTTGCCGCCCAACCCGGCAATCGAGGCCAGATTGATGATGCGGCCACCACGCTCCAGCATGCCCGCCTTGGCCACGGCCTGGCTGAGCAAGAAGTAACCTCGGATGTTCAGGTTCATCACCTTGTCCCACGCTGCCGTGGGGTGCGACTCTGCAGGCGCGCCCCAGCTAGCGCCTGCGTTGTTCACCAAGATATCGATGGCACCCACACGCTGCATGGTCTGCGACACCAAACGCTGAATGTCTGCTTCATCGGCGCAGTCCGCTGCAATCCATTGCGCATCAATGCCCTGCGCCTGCAGCGTGGCCGCCGCCTGCTCCAAATCTGCGGCCTTGCGCGATGTCAGCACCACCCGTGCACCTGCCTCGCCCAGCGCCTGGGCCATTTGCAGCCCCAGCCCGCGCGAGCCCCCCGTCACCAATGCAGTTTTGCCGGTGAGATCAAACAGTTGTTGCACGGTGCGTGTCATGAAAAAGCGCTCCTTGGTTGGCATAGGTTGGAAGAGATGGCCCCGCTCGATACGGTGCTTCAATTCATTGTGCGAGCAAGCACGGGCACCCCGCTGTCGCCATGGCGAAGCCAAGCCCTAGTGAATGCACCAAGAAAAATATTGCACAGCGCCCCAAAAAAGCTGTACATTCATACAGTCACTGTTGTTTTATACATGCTTATGTTTACAACCGAATTCACCCAAGACCAGCCCTGCTTTACCGTCGCCCTGTGCGACTATCCCGGCCTGCCCGACACCGAGCGCCAACGTGCCGAAGCGCGCTATGCCCGCACCCTGGCCCGCCAATTGGGCGGCGAGCCCGAGGTGGCCAACGCCTTGCGCACCATCGAGCAACTCGAAGATGCGCCGCCGGAAGAGATCACCGAAGAAGCCAAATCCATCTACCAGCGCTGGATGAAGGCCGCCCGCGCCGCCGCAGAAGCGGGCATGCAAGGCCTGGGCGGGGAAGAAGGCTGCTACTTTGAGGTGCGCCGCCACTGAGTGCGCCAAAGAAGAGTTGAGCAAACACTCCTCTTAAAAGAGCAACCAGCGCTTGCTTTTCAAGCACTTCTGATGTTTTTCATCCTGAAGTGTAGAAAACGCCAGCGCTGGCTGCTCTTTTTTCTTTGCATTCCACAGCCCAGTGGCGCACCACAGCGCTGCAGCCCCAGGTCACAGGCTCGCGGCTTTCACACCACAAGCCACCAGCGTGCGCAAGCAGCCACATTCCGCCCCTAGAATCGTTCGAACCACAGAGTAAGAGGACGAGCTTATGAGCAGTGTGCCACTGGCCGAACCCGACGCCATCCCCACGCCCCTGAACGCCTTGCACGAAGAGCTGGGCGCGCGCATGGTGCGTTTTGCCGGCTACCGCATGCCGGTGCAATACCCGCAAGGCCTGGTGGCGGAACACCGCCATACCCGCGAGAAAGCCAGCTTGTTTGATGTCTCGCACATGGGGCACATCAGCGTCAGCGGCCCCTCGGCCGCCGCAGCGCTGGAGCAAATCCTGCCGATTGATGTGCTGGATCTGGGCCTGCACCGCCAGCGCTATGCCCTGTTGCTGGCAGAAAACGGCGGCATCTTGGATGACTTGATGGTCATCAACCGGGGCGAAGACTACCTGCTGATCGTCAACGCCAGCCGCAAACACGAAGACCTGGCATGGATACAGGCGCGCATCGGCAGTGAATGCACCGTCACCGCCTTGCCCGATATGGCGCTGGTGGCCCTGCAAGGCCCATTGGCCGGTGCCGTGCTGCAACGCCCGGTGCCCGCGACCAGTTTGCTCAACTTCATGCAGGGCACGCCGTTTGATTTCAAAGATGCACGGGGTTACATCACCCGCAGCGGCTACACCGGTGAAGATGGCTTTGAAATCTCTTTGCCCGCCACCCACATTGAAGCGTTTGCGCGCTGGGTGCTCAAGCAGCCCGATGTGTTGCCCGCCGGCCTGGGGGCGCGCAACACCTTGCGTCTGGAAGCAGGCCTGTGCCTGTACGGCACCGACATGGACAGCACCACCACCCCGTCACAAGCAGGCTTGAACTGGAGCATTCCCAAAGTGCGCCGCAGCAGCGGCCAGCGCGCTGGTGGCTTTACGGGGGCTGATATCGTTTTGGCGCAAATTGAAGGCCGCACCCCCGTCGACAGCGTGCGCGTAGGCTTGCAGGCTTTGGAGCCCGTGCCTGTGCGCGACGGCACCGTGCTGCACATTCCCGGCGGGGATGCCTTGGGGGTGGTCACCAGCGGATCCTTGGCGCCCAGCTTGGATCGCCCGATTGCCATGGGCTACGTACCGCCCCAATACACAGCCCACTGCACACGCATTGATGCGATGGTGCGCGGCAAGCCAGTGCCCATGGAGGTCGTACCCCTTCCTTTTATAGGCACCCGCTACCGCAAAAGCTAGGCGAGATTCACACCTTTTTTATGCGCTGGCCAGCGGCAAACCGCTACAGTGTCAACCACGGCGCACGCAGCGGTTTGCAGCGCGTGCGCACCGATTAGCCAGATATATTGAGTACCGGAGTTCAACCCCATGAGCATCAAGTTTTCCAAAGAACACGAATGGATCAACGCTGCCAATCCTGAAGCAGCCGTGGTGGGTATCACCGTACACGCCCAAGACGCCCTGGGCGATGTTGTGTTTGTCGATCTGCCTGCCGTGGGCACCAGCTTTCAGCAAGGCGATGTCACCGGCGTGGTGGAGTCGGTCAAGGCGGCAGCCGATGTGTATATGCCTGTCACAGGCGAGATTGTGGAAGTCAACGAAGCCCTGCGCGCAGACCCTTCACTGGCCAATACCGACCCGCTGCATACCGGCTGGTTCTTCAAAGTGAAGCTGGCAGACCCCAGCCAACTCGATGGTCTGATGGACGAAACCGCCTACGGCGACTTCACCGCCAGCCACTAAGCGCACCACGCACCACGCCTTCTGGCTGGTGCGTTTTTTCTATCAGGGCCTCACCGCCGCGCAAGTCCTGCGCAATCTGGTGCAGAGGCTGTGGCATTGAACAGGTTGATGCGGCTTGCAAGGTGCGGCGTTCGCACTGGGGGCTGCGCCATGTGACGAATGAGGGAGTGGGATGATGAATCAGCGACTGCAAGCGCCCTTGTCTCAACTGCACGAAAGCGATGCTTTTGCGCGCCGCCACATCGGGCCCAGCACGCCCGATGAAACACATATGCTGCGTGTCATTGGCCTGGCCTCACGCCAGGCCTTGATAGAGGCGGTTGTGCCGGGCAACATCGTGCGACAGACCCCCATGGACCTTCCGCCAGCTGCCACGGAGCAGGACGCCCTGCAAGAGCTCAAAGCCATTGCCAGCCGCAACCGGGTTTTCAAAAGCTTTATCGGCCAGGGCTATTACGGCACGCACACCCCCGGCGTTATCCAGCGCAATATTTTGGAAAACCCCGCGTGGTACACCGCCTACACGCCCTATCAGGCAGAAATTTCCCAAGGCCGTCTGGAAGCCCTGCTCAATTTTCAGACCCTGGTCTGCGACCTCACGGCCATGCCGGTGGCCAACGCCTCCATGCTGGACGAAGCCACCGCCGCCGCCGAAGCCATGGCTTTGGCGCGGCGCAGTGCAGGCGCCCGCAGCGACGTATTTTTGGTGCACCCGGATGTGCACCCCCAGACGCTGGAAGTGCTGCGCACCCGCGCCGAGCCCATGGGCTGGTGTGTGGCAACGCCCAGCGACCACGCCACCTTTTTGACCGCGCTGGCCCAGCCCCACTTTGGCGCCCTGGTGCAATACCCCAGCAGCACCGGCGCCATCTATGACTGGCGCGAAGCGGCTGCGCAGAGCCACGCACACCAAGCCTTGCTGATTGCAGCCACAGATTTGCTGGCGCTGACCCTGCTTACCCCCCCTGGCGAATGGGGCGCAGACATCGTGGTGGGCAACAGCCAGCGCCTGGGCATGCCCATGGGTGCAGGCGGCCCGCACGCTGCATTCATGGCTTGCCAAGATGGCCTCAAGCGCTCTCTGCCCGGTCGTTTGGTGGGCGTGAGTATCGATGCACAAGGCGCACCAGCCTTGCGCCTTGCGCTACAAACCCGCGAGCAACACATCCGCCGCGAAAAAGCCACCTCCAACATCTGTACTGCACAGGTGTTGCCCGCAGTCATGGCCAGTATGTATGCGGTCTACCACGGCCCCAAAGGGCTGCGCGACATCGCCCAGCGTATTGCGCAGCTCACTGCCGCGCTGGCACAAGGGTTGGAAAACCTCGGCTTTGCGCTGCGCCACAGCACGGCGTTTGACACGGTCACTGTGCATGCCCCAGACAGTGCATTAAATATAGCTACCCGCGCTTTACTGGCGGGCGTTAACCTGCGAAAAGTATCTGAAAGCGAATTGGGCATCTCGCTGGATGAAACCAGCACAACGGCAGACATCGCTTTGCTGCTGCGCCTGTTTGGTGCCGAGCAGCCACCCATCATTGACGCCACAACGCCCTCACGTATTCCGGCCGGTTTGCAACGCAGCTCGCACTTTCTCAGCCACCCCGTCTTTCACAGCCACCATAGCGAAACCGCCATGCTGCGCTACATCCGCAGCCTCAGCGACAAAGACTTGGCACTGGATCGCTGCATGATTCCGCTGGGCTCGTGCACCATGAAACTCAACGCCACCAGCGAGATGATTCCCATCACCTGGCCCGAGTTTGCGCACATCCACCCTTTTGCCCCCGCAGACCAGCAGCAAGGCTATGCCCAGCTGGACCAGCAGTTGCGTGACTGGCTGTGCACCATCACCGGTTACGCAGGCGTAAGCCTGCAACCCAATGCAGGTTCTCAAGGTGAATATGCGGGGCTGCTCGCCATCCGTGCCTGGCACGCATCGCGCGGCCAGGCGCAGCGCACCATCTGCTTGATTCCCTCCAGTGCCCACGGCACCAACCCTGCCAGCGCCCAGATGTGCGGCATGCAAGTGGTGGTGGTAGCATGCGACGCGCAAGGCAATATCGACATGGCCGATCTGCAAGCCAAATGCGAGGCCCACAGCGACAAGCTGGCCTGCATCATGATCACTTACCCCAGCACCCACGGCGTGTTTGAAGATGCGGTGCGCCCTCTGTGTGAGCTGGTACACCAGCACGGTGGCCGGGTGTATGTAGACGGCGCCAATATGAATGCTTTGGTCGGTTTGGCAGCGCCCGGCGCTTTTGGCGGTGACGTCAGTCACCTGAACCTGCACAAAACTTTCTGCATTCCCCATGGCGGCGGCGGCCCCGGTGTGGGCCCTGTGTGCGTTGCGCAAGACCTGGTGCCTTTTCTGCCCGGCCATGCGGCAGCGGGCAAGGCCGCAGTGGTGGGTGCGGTGTCTGCTGCACCGTATGGCAATGCAGCGGTACTGCCAATCAGCTGGATGTATATCCGCATGATGGGCGCCAGCGGGCTGCGCCACGCCACGGAAACGGCCATTTTGAATGCCAACTACATCCGTATCCGCCTGCAAGATGCTTACCCCACGCTGTATGCAGGCCCCGGCGGCTTCGTGGCACACGAATGTATTTTGGATCTACGCCCGCTCAAAGAATCCAGTGGCATCACCGCCGAAGATGTGGCCAAGCGCCTGATTGACTACGGTTTTCATGCACCCACCCTGTCTTTTCCGGTGCCCGGCACCTTGATGGTGGAGCCCACCGAAAGCGAGCCTCTGGAAGAATTGGATCGCTTCATCGATGCCATGCTAGCTATCCGCACAGAAATTCAGCGCATTCAAGATGGCGATTGGCCCCGTGAGGACAACCCCCTCAAAAACGCACCACATACTGCAGCGCAGCTGCTGCAAGATGCGTGGCCTCACCCCTACAGCCGCGCAGCAGCGGCCGGGCATAAACAGCTGGCTACCAAGTACTGGCCGCCCGTGGCGCGCATTGACAACGTACACGGGGATCGCAATCTGGTGTGCACCTGCCCTCCTATTGAGGCTTACCTGAGTTGAGCCAGCGTTCATCACCACCGTGCTTGTTGGCTTGGGCGTGCAGCACTTACACTGCCCAGCTCTTGCCCCCGCACTGCTCGTGTCTATGAGTCGTCCTGACCTCTCTTTCCTCCTCCACCGCGAAGACGCACCTGCAGCACCCAACTCGTTGCATGACCTGGACTCCATGCCATTGGAGGCCCTGCCTGTGTTCGAGCTTCCCGAGGATTTGCCGGACGATGACCCCCTGGCGGCCTTGATTGCCGAGCTGCGCAACTACCAAAACGAACTGGAGATCCAAAACAAAGTTCTGGACTACAGCCAGGCGGTGGCAGAAAGCGCATCCGAGCGATTCGAGGCGCTGTTCTCCAGCGTGCCACTGCCGTTGCTGGTGTTGGATGAGCATGACATGGTCATCCAAGCGAATGCCATGGCACACAATGCGTTCCAGGCGGAAGGGCATGACCGGCTGCTGGTGTCTTTTATGCCGTATGTCTGCCCCACAGACACACAGCGTGTCGCTCAGGCATTTGAAGCCTCTCGCACTGCCGGCCACAGCGAGGCCCACGAAGTCATTTTTACGCTGGGCAGCGGTCAGCAAATTCAGGCCGATTTGCACATCGCCTGCATTCAAATCCCCCAGCGTGAAGGCCCTGCGATTGCACAGTTCATGTGCGCCATCGTTGACCAAGGCCCCCTGCTGGCAGAGCGCCACCAGCTCCAAGAACGCAACGACCAACTGCACGCCAGTGAGCGACGGCTGGAATCGGTGATTAATTCTTCGCTGGATGCCATCATTTGCGTTGACCGTGACCAGCGCATCACCGTCTTCAACCCCACTGCCGCCGCTTTGCTACTGTGCCCGGTTGCAGATGCGCTGGGCTCCAAGCTGGAGCGTTTTTTGCCGGATGCGGTGCACGCACTGGATTTAGCACCGCTGACTACGCAAGCCATGCTGGGCGAAATGACGGCCCGTACGGCCACCGGCAAAACCTTGCCGGTGGAAGTCTCCATGTCCTTCGAGCGCTTGTCAGACGGTGAAGTGACCACCGTCTTTGCGCGCGACCTCACCAGCCACAAACGTGCTGAAGCACAACGCAGTGAGCTGGAGATGCAGCTGCGTGAATCCCACAAAATGCAGGCTTTGGGCACCATGGCTGGCGGCATTGCCCACGACTTCAACAACATCGTGGGGGCCATTTTGGGGAATGTGGAGTTGGCCAAAGCCGATTGCAGCCACAACCCTCAAGCCCTAGAGAGCCTGCTCGAAATTGAAAAAGCAGGCCGCCGCGCCAGAGACTTGGTACGCCAGATTCTGACCTTCAGCCGCAATGAGCCCCCCAAACGCTACGCCGTGCATGCCCATGAAGTCATGCGCGATACAGAACGTTTACTGCGCGTGACGCTGCCGCCTGCAATTGAGCTGCAAGTGAATGTCTCCCACGATCTGCCTTGCATGCTGGCCGACCCCACACAAGTTGAGCAGGCGCTGTTTAATCTCACCACCAACGCCGTGCATGCGCTGGGCGAATCGCGTGGATTGATCCGCATGGAAGCAGCGCTGAGCCTGTCTGAGCAGCGCTTGTGTGACCGCTTGGGCCTTACACTGGGCGACTACCTAGTCATCACCGTACAAGACAACGGCCCCGGTATTGCCCCCACAACCTTGCAGCGCATCTTTGAGCCCTTCTTCACCACCAAACCCGTGGGGCAAGGCACGGGGCTGGGGTTGGCCGTGGTACACGGGGTGATGCGCACCCACGGCGGTGCGGTAGATGTCAGCAGCCAGATCGGTCAAGGCAGCGTCTTCGCGCTGTACTTCCCTGTGATGAGCCCTGAGATTGTGGGCTTTCAACCTCCAGCGCCACCCGCCAGCAGCAGGGCGTGCGCAGTGCCTGCTGCCAGCGCTGTGCCTGCGCCCAGTGGGCACAAGCACGTGATGTATGTGGATGATGACCAAGCCTTGGTGTCACTGGTACAGCGACTGCTGCGCCGCAGGGGCTATCAGGTAACGGGTTTTCTGGACCCGCGCGAGGCGACGCAAGCGCTGCGCCAAAATCCATTCGCCTACGACTTGCTCGTGACGGACTACAACATGCCCGGCTACTGCGGCGTGGATTTGGTACGCGACTCCAAAGCCATTCGCCCCGATTTACCCGTGGCTTTGGCATCAGGTTATGTCACAGCAGAAATTGAAGCCCAAGCGATTGCTGCGGGTGCCCTTGCCTTGATCTACAAACCCAACGATGTCAATGAGCTGTGTGAGACCGTAGATCGCCTTATTCAACCCCAGCAGTTCTAAGAATTTTGCAGACCGCTCCCCGACCGACTTGTCTTTATGAAGACGAACATTTGCTGGTGCTCGACAAACCTGCAGGCCTGTTGTCCGTTCCCGGACGTGGCCCTGACAAGCAAGATTGCCTAATCCATCGCACGGTGCAGCACTGGCCCGATGCACTGGTGGTACACCGTTTAGATATGGCCACTTCAGGTTTGTTGCTGTTTGCGCGCAGCAAAGAAGTGCAGCGCAAGCTGGGCGATGCTTTTGCCGCCCGTGAAGTTCACAAACGCTATACGGCCATCGTGCACGGCGATGTCGCCGCCGAAACCTGGCAACTTGTTGACGCCCCTTTGGTGTGCGACTGGGAAAACAGACCCCTACAAATTGTTGCTCTGCACAAAGGCAAACCCAGCCAAACGCGCTATCTGCGCGCTCCTGATCAGCAGCAGGTTCCACCGGGATGCACCAAATTGTGGCTGGAGCCTATTACGGGCCGCTCGCACCAGCTGCGTGTTCACATGGCGCACATTGGCCACCCAATGCTGGGCGATGCACTGTATGCACCCGCCTGCGTGATCGATTTGAGTGAAAGGCTGTGCCTGCACGCCACCACGCTGAAGTTTCAGCACCCCCAGCGCAATCAGCTGGTGCACATAGATAGCCCTGCACCATTTTGAAACAGGCTCAACCATCCGCAATAGCTGGTCGTATGCATCAAAGCCGTCGTATTGCGAAGTCATCCACGCATTAATTTTGATTTTTCGCAGCGATTAAAGAAATTTCCTGCACCTCTCAACGCTATAGAGACAAACCCGATTGCGCCCTCTAGGAGCTCATTTTTAAGCTTGCTCCCTGAGCATCAGGCATGCAATTTGCAAACCTTCTCTAAAGCAAGTGCTTGATGCAAAACTAACCGAGAGGACATTCCACAATGCGTGCTTCGTTCCGTTTGAAAACTGTAGTAGCTACTTTGGGCCTGCTGGGTGCCGCAGTGGCCGGCCAAGCTCAGGCTCAGAACATCAAGTTCGCCATGGTGATCCCCACCACAGGACCACTGACCCAATATGGCGACATGGTCAAAGAAGGCGTATCCACAGCTGTGGAGCAAATCAATGCTGCTGGCGGCATCAATGGCAAGAAAATCGAAGTCACCACCGTGGACGACGCTTGCGAGCCCAAGCAAGGGCCTGTGGCTGCCAACCGCGTGGTCAATGCCAAGATTGGCTACATGATTGGCCCAGTGTGTTCTGGCGCAGCTATTGCTGCAGCCCCCATTTACGACAACGAAGGTGTTGTCGTGGTCACACCTTCTGCCACATCGCCTGCATTGACAGAAGGCAAGAACTTCCACTACATCTTCCGCACGATTGGTCGCGATGACCAGCAAGGCCCCTCTGCAGCCAAGTTCATCATCGAAAAAGCCAAACCCAGCAAGGTTGCCGTACTGCACGACAAGCAGTCGTACGGCCAGGGCATTGCCTCTTCGGTGCGTGACGAACTGCAAAAAGCCAAGGTCAACGTTGCATTGTTTGAAGGTATCAACGCCGGTGACAGCGACTACTCCGCCATCATCACCAAGCTCAAGAGCGCAGGCGTGGACTTTGTGTACTACGGCGGCTACCACCCTGAAATGGGTTTGCTGTTGCGCCAAGCCTCTGAACAGGGCCTGAAAGTGCGCATGATGGGCCCTGAAGGCGTGGGCAACCCTGAGGTCAACGCAATTGCTGGCAATGCTGTCGAAGGCATGCTGGTGACCTTGCCTGCAGACTTTTCGACCAACCCCAAGAATGCCGCCATCGTTAAGGCCTTTCAAGACAAAAAGCGCAATCCCTCGGGCGCTTTTCAGTTGACCGCCTATGCTGCCACACAGGCGATTGCAGAAAGCATCAAAGCTGTGGGCGATGACCCCAAGAAGGTGGCAGACCACTTGCACAAAGCCAAGATTGACACCGTCATTGGCCCAGTGTCTTGGAACAAGCAAGGCGACCTGACCTCTTTCGACTTCCAAATCTTCCAATGGCATAAAGACGGCAGCAAGACTCCTGCTGCGAAGTAAGTCGCGGCATGTCCCAAGCCCACAGCGCTTAACGCTTAAGCCTGTGGGCTTTTCAGTTCAAAGCTTGCTTTGTGCTGCGCTCTCTCATTTCGCTAGGTCATCGCGCACATGAACGAATTTCTCCCTCAGCTGATACAACAGCTATTCAATGGCCTCTCCCTCGGGGCCATCTACGCCTTGATCGCTATCGGCTATACCATGGTCTACGGCATCATCGGCATGATCAATTTTGCGCACGGCGATATCTACATGATTGGCGCCTATGTCGGTCTGGTCACACTGTCAGCCGTCGGTATTCAAGGGGCCGTCCCGATTTGGATGGTGATTGGTTTGATGCTGATCGTGGCCGTCATCATCACCGGCATTTATGGTTTTGCCGTTGAACAAGTGGCCTACAAACCCGTGCGCAACAGCCCACGTTTGGTGGCTTTGATCTCGGCAATCGGTATGTCTATCTTTTTGCAGAACTGGGTCGCCTTGGGCCAAGGTGCGCGTGACATGGCCGTGCCTTCGCTGCTGCCAGGCGCGTTTCAGTTTGAAATGGGGGGTGGCTTTGAAGTCTTTGTGCCCTACACCCGTATCTTGATCATCGCCGTGGCCGTTGTGCTGATGATCTTGCTCACGATCTACATCAAGCACTCTCGCATGGGCCGCGCCTCACGCGCCTGTTCGCAAGATATGCACATGGCCAGCCTGCTGGGCATTAACACCAACCGCGTGATCTCTTTCACCTTCATTCTGGGCGCCATGCTGGCTGCCGTCGGTGGGGTGCTGATTGCACTGGCTGTGGGCAAACTCAACCCCTTTATTGGCTTTATTGCGGGCATCAAAGCCTTTACCGCAGCTGTGTTGGGCGGGATTGGCAGCATTCCCGGCGCCATGCTGGGCGGCGTGATTTTGGGGGTGGCCGAAACCTTGGCCGCCGCCTACATTTCTTCGGAATACAAGGACATCGTGGCCTTCAGCCTGCTGGTGCTGATTTTGCTGTTCCGCCCCACAGGCTTGTTGGGCAAACCAGAAGTGGAGAAAGTCTGATGCAACGCATTCTCCATAACCTCGGCCCGGCTTTGATGGCGGCCGTGATTACTGCTTTGGTCGTCACCCCCATCTTCGGCTTGCAACTGCAGCGTGTGGGCGGGCAAATGAGCCTAGAGCCCCAATGGCACTACGTCCTTTGGGCATCGCTGATCGTATTTGCCGTGCAACTGCTCAAACCAGCCCTAAAAGGCGTCACCAAAGGCATTAGCCTGCCACGCGTGCCTGACTTGTCACCCAAGCTGCGCAATGCGTTGATTTTTGCCACCTTGCTCATGGCCGTATCTTGGCCCTTCTTTGCAGGCCGCAATGCCGTCGACATCGCCACCCTCGCCATGATTTACGTCATGCTGGGCCTGGGCCTGAACATCGTGGTGGGCTTTGCTGGTCTGCTGGACTTGGGCTTTGTCGGTTTTTATGCCGTGGGCGCCTATACCTACGCCTTACTGTTCCACTGGGCTGGCTGGTCTTTCTGGGAGGCATTGCCCTTGGCAGGTGCTGCAGCGGCATTGTTTGGCTTTGTGCTGGGCTTTCCCGTGCTGCGTTTGCGCGGCGACTACCTCGCCATCGTGACGCTGGGCTTTGGCGAAATCATTCGCCTGCTGCTGATTAACCTGAATGACTGGACCGGCGGCCCGGATGGCATCTCCGGCATCCCTAAACCCACGGTGCTGGGCATGGAGATGACCCGCAACCCCAGCGTAGAAGGTGGCACCACCTTCCACCAGCTCATGGGCCTGGAGTTCAGCTCCGTACACATGGTCATCTTCTTGTACCTGATGGCTTTGATGCTGGCCGTGGTCACCCTGTGGATTTCCAACCGTTTGATCCGCATGCCGATTGGCCGCGCGTGGGAGGCGCTGCGTGAGGACGAGATCGCTTGCCGCTCACTGGGGCTGAACCCCATGCACATCAAGCTCTCCGCCTTCACCTTGGGTGCCATGTTTGCCGGCTTTGGTGGCGCATTTTTTGCGGCCCGCCAAGGCATTGTGAACCCCGAGTCCTTCACCTTCATTGAGTCGGCCTTGATCTTGGCGATTGTGGTGCTCGGGGGCATGGGCTCTCAACTGGGCGTTATCGTGGCGGCTATTTTGATCACGGTACTGCCAGAGCTGGCACGCGAGTTTTCTGAATACCGCATGCTGATTTTCGGTTTGGTCATGATTTTGATGATGGTCTGGCGCCCTCAGGGCCTGTTCCCGGTCACCCGCTCCCATGTGGCAGTGCCGCAAAAGCGAGCCGCTTAAGCCGCCGTTCACCGATCACATTGAAGAAGATATTCCAGCATGCATAGCAGCCATTTGTTGGACGTGAAAGACCTGAGCATGCGCTTTGGCGGTTTGCTCGCGGTCGATGGCGTCAACCTTGAATTGGGCGAGAAGCAAATTCTTGCCATCATCGGTCCCAACGGGGCCGGCAAAACCACCGTGTTTAACTGCATCAGCGGTTTTTACACCCCCACCAACGGCAGCGTCGTGCTGCAAGGTGAAAGCATTGCCGGGCTGGGCAGCCACGCCGTGGCACGCAAAGGCGTGGTGCGCACCTTCCAGAACGTGCGCCTGTTCAAGCGCATGACGGTGCTGGAGAACCTGCTGGTCGCGCAGCACCAGAAAGCACGCGTCAACGTGCTGGCTGGTTTGTTCAACACCGCCAGCTTTCGCCGCCAAGAGGCCGAAGCCATTGAGCGCAGCCTGCACTGGCTGGACTACATGGGACTGCGCGAATTTGCCAACCGCGAGGCGGGCAACTTGGCCTATGGCCACCAGCGCCGGCTGGAAATTGCGCGCTGCATGATCACCGACCCCAAGGTGCTGATGCTCGATGAGCCTGCGGCCGGCTTGAACCCGCAGGAAAAAATCGATCTGCAAAACCTGATTCGCCAATTGCGCGACCAGTATGGCGTGGCCATTTTGCTGATTGAGCACGATATGGGTCTGGTGATGGGCGTGTCTGAGCGCATCACCGTCATGGAATACGGCAAGCCGATTGCCCATGGCACCCCCGAAGAAGTCAGAAACAATGAGCGGGTCATCAAGGCCTACCTGGGAGAAGCTTGATGACCACCTCCACCCCTATGCTACAGCTGGCGCATATCAGCACCCATTACGGCTCTATCTGCGCGGTCAATCAGGTGTCTTTGCACGTTAACCAAGGCGAAATCGTCAGCCTGATTGGCTCCAACGGCGCGGGCAAAACCTCATTGCTGATGACTGTCTGCGGCAACCCTCGCGCCACCAGCGGCTCCATCCATTTTGAGGGCGAGGACATCACCAACCTGTCCACGCACCACATCATGCAGCGCGGGATTGCCATATCACCCGAAGGGCGCCGCATTTTCCCCGACCTCACCGTTGTGGAGAACCTGCAAATGGGCGGTTTCTTTCTGAACAAGCCAGCCATTGAAGCGGGCATTGAACACGTGTTTCACCTGTTCCCCCGCCTCAAAGAGCGCGCCCACCAGCGCGCGGGCACCATGTCGGGCGGCGAGCAGCAAATGCTGGCCATTGGCCGTGCCCTGATGTCCAAACCCCGTTTGTTGCTGATGGATGAGCCCACGCTGGGCTTGGCGCCGCTGATCATTGCGCAGATTTTTGAGATCATCCAGACCATCCGCAGCGAAGGCGTGACGGTGTTCCTGGTTGAACAAAATGCCAACCGCGCCCTGCAAATTGCAGACCGCGGCTACGTGCTGGAAACCGGCAAACTGGTGCTGGAAGACACGGGGGCCAATTTGCTCAAGAACGACGCGGTGCGCAAAGCTTACCTCGGCGGTTGATGCCAAAGGCGGGGGCTGGCTGCAATCTCAAGCGGCGTCAAGCAGCGCCTCCGCCTCAGCCAGATCGCTGGGGCAGCGTTGTAGACGCAGTTCACGCCATCAAAAAAGGAGCTACTAGCGCTTGATCGGATTGGGCTTCAGGCATAAAACGCACTGAAACCTAGATTTGGCAAGCGCTACTAGCTCTTTTTTTATGCATTGCCCCCGCTTCTCCCCCCTGCACAAGGGTACGCGCCGCCAGTAACATAAGACGTATGAAACCTCAGCTCTACATCCTCACCGGCGGCTCGCGGGGCATGGGTCTGGCCATGGCGCGCCAGATTCTGAAACAAGGCCACCACCTGCTCACCATCGCCCGCCAGCGCAATACTGATTTAGACACCACAGCGCAGGCCCACGGCGCCACCCTCACCCAGTGGCAGCAAGACCTGGCCCAGCCCCAACTTGCTGCCCAGCAACTGCTGCAATGGCTGGGCGTGCTCCACGCTGAAAGTTATAGCCGCGTCGTGCTGATCAACAACGCCGGCGTGATCCCGCCGATTGCACCGTTGTCGCACAGCGACTGGAACGCCATCAGCCAGGCCCTGCGTGTGGGCCTGGAAGCGCCCATGCTGCTGACTTCTGCCTTCTTGCAAGCCACCGAAGGCTGGAACATTCCACGCCAGGTGCTCAACGTCTCGTCAGGCTTGGGCCGCCGTGCCATTGCCTCACAGGCCACGTATTGCGCAGCCAAAGCCGGCATGGACAACTTCTCCGTTTCGGTGGCACTGGATGAAGCCGCCAAGCCCAACGGCGCCCAAATCTGCTCCCTCGCACCTGGCGTCATCGACACCGATATGCAGCTGCAACTGCGCAGCGCCAGTGAAGCGGCCTTCCCCGATGTCAACCGCTTTGCCAACCTCAAGCGTGAAGGCAACCTCACCTCACCGCAGGAGGCCGCTGCACGCGTCCTCGCCTGGCTAGAGCGCGCAGATTTTGGCAACCCTGTGCTGGCCGATGCGCGCCAAGCCTGAACGCGCTGAGCTAATGCCCAAACGGAATGTTTTTTTGCGGAGTTTGCCCTCCTGCCAAGCATTCCAGCGCTAATATCAGCCCATATCAAGAACCTGTTTGTGCCGCGTGGGCCACACAGCGCTGCGCTACCCGATCGGTAACTGCAGCCCGTGATCAACCCGCAGGCAACCCCTGCGGGCTGTGCGCAAACGTGGTTCATACAGGTACTCCAGCCTGGTGGTGCGCACCCTTGCACCATCGATGGGCCCACAAATTTGCTCGATAGCGGTTGCACGTTCTGCATGGCGATGGCAGAACCCTTCCGCCGTTTTAGATGTCTGTGTTTTTGGAGACCTTCATGTACCGCAAACTGATCACCTGCACCACATTGGCTTTGGCAGCAGGTGTTGCAGCCCCCGCTTGGGCACAAGCTGCCAGCGACTATCCCAGCAAACCCATCCGCTTGGTGATTCCATTTCCTCCTGGTGGCGGTACTGACATCTTGTCGCGCGTCGTGGCCAACAAACTCACAGAAGCCACCAAATGGACGATCGTTCCTGAGAACAAAGCCGGCGCAGGCGGCACCATTGGCATCACCGAAGCAGTCAAAGCCCCCGCTACCGGTTACGACATGGTGATGGGCCAAAAAGACAACCTGATCCTGGGCCCCTACCTCTACAAAAACCTGCCCTGGAACCCTGTCAAAGATTTGACCCCTGTGGCGCACGTGGCCTACACCCCAGTCATCATCGCCACCAGCGTGAACTCTCCTTACAAGAGCATTGCAGACGTGGTGGCAGCCGCCAAAGCCAATCCCACACGAGTGACCTACGGCTCCCCCGGCAATGGCACCAGCATTCACATTGCTGGTCACATGTTTGAAAAAGCCGCCGGTATTGAGCTGACCCACGTGCCTTACAAAGGCTCCAACCCCGCATTGATGGACGCCATCGCAGGCAACGTGGATCTGCTGGTGTCATCCATTCCTTCGGCGATTGGCCAGATCAAAGCCGGCAAATTGCGCCCCTTGGCGGTCACCTCGGCCAAACGCTCCACCTCTTTGCCCGACGTACCCACCATGCAAGAACAAGGCATGAAGGGCTTTGACGTCAGCACGTGGTATGGCCTGTTCATGCCTGCTGGCACCCCCACAGACATCGCCGCTAAGATGAATGCCGAAGTCAACAAACTGCTGGCAAGCAAAGAAGTGCAAGAAGCCATCTTGGCCCAAGGTGCAGAACCCAAGGCCATGAGCTTGGGCGAGTTCGACAAAATGTACCGCGCAGATTTCACCAACGCCAAGGCGGTGGTAGAAGCCTCTGGCGCAAGCATTCAGTAATAGATAGCACGCTACGCTTACCAAATAAGCGCTAGCGGCCAATTCCGCATTCAACACCCCAAGCCCAGCTCTAACGAGCTGGGCTTTTTTGCGTGCTGCGCAGCTATCTAGTACCGCTACCCTATGCGCATAGCCACACCGAGTATTAGCAATAATTTTTCGCTGTCACACAGAATTCACAAAATTTGTCAACCATTTGCAGACAGAAGACGTTAGATAGAGACGCTGAACCCTTAACGCCCTGAAAGGAAACCACTATGACTTTCTTCCACTCCGTTATCGAGCTCAAGTCCTCGCAAAATGAAGCCGCTCCACAACCCGAGCCTCGCGCCCCTGAAGAGGTCATTCGCTTGCTCACCCAAGAAGCCCCGCAAGGCGAGTACAGCGTAGATGCGTTCTAACGCATTTCAAAGGGAACCAACCTAACCGCCGCTAAGGCGGTTTTTTTACGAGGGCCCGCCATCCACTAGGCTAAGCGATCACCTGCGGCCAGATGAGCCTCGCCCTTGAAGTTACATCGCAGCGGCTACCGTTTGGCTGCATAAAGGACGAGGCCCTCCTAGCAATACGTGCTTTGCGTAGAACTGTGACCGACTTTTAGATGGATTTTTAGAAAAACACGCTCTTAATTCTTCTTTTTACAGAATTAACACGTCAAATTTCACTAAAAGCCATTTCAATGGCACACTGGGCTACGCCCCGATTGTTCATGACTATGGAGAAGTGCCCCGTGCCCCCACAAAAATCTAGCGCCACCACCAGTAACGGCGCCTCTACGAAAAAAACGTGGAAGCAACCTGTGAAGGCAGAAGTTAAAACCGTAATGCCTGAGGGCGTGACAGTTCAAGTACATAAGCGGGAGTCTTTGCCAGAGAACTACCGCATCTGCAACGGTACGAGCTTCGAGACGTATCAACCCAAGACCTGGGGTCGCTAAACAAAAAACCCGCGAAAGCGGGTTTAGTTTTTAAAGGGCTCTTGACTGCCAGTCACGCGGCATGCGTCGCATGTTGAATACGCTTACCAGCAAGCGCTGTCTCAAGCTTAGAGCAATGACTGTACTCATTGCGCGCGTTGGTCTTGCACCCAAAGCAGTTCAAAGCGCTGCAACACCATCACCGCTTTGGCATCGGTGTAAAGATCCGTTTTGATGGGCAAAACCCCGCGCAACACCCCCCCAAAAAAAGCCCCGGGCATTGCTCCATGGAGCTGTAATCTTTGCGGGCCCTGCAAGATTCGAACTCGCGACCAACGGATTAAAAGTCCAACCCACGAATGAGCATTTATGCGGCTTTCCGGCACTTTTTGGGAATAAAGGCACACCCAGAGGTTATTGCCTCATGCGGTTCTGCAGGCTTTATTCCCACCTTTTTGGCTTCTATTTAGACAGGTCCACATGCTCGTGACCACCCTTCTCTGCCTTGCCGCCGGCAACAGTGAGGCGTTGTTTTTGAGACGTGTAGCTTTTGGCGTCATAAACAGCGTTGTTTGAATCCTGAGCGGGGCCAATAATGGCCCGATGATGTATCGCCGCCCTTCCGCTGAACAGCTTCCACCTTTAGATACTCCCACGTCTGGGCTTACCACGGCGCAGGTGGAGGCACAGCGTAATGCTTTGGGTTTTAACGACATCGTTCCTCAGGCGAGCAGTAGTTGGTGGAGCATTGCACGCGATACCGTGCGCGATCCAATGCTGTGGTTCTTGGCGTTTACGGCAGGTTTGTTTGGACTCCTCGGGCAATTCACCGAGGCACTGACCATGCTGCTAGCCATGCTGCCGCTGCTGGGAATGGATGCCTATCTGCATTTGCGAACAACAGCGTCATCAGCAGGCTTAGCAAGCCGATTGGCAAGTTCTGCACGTGCGTTAAGGGATGGCAAGTGGCAGCTCATTCCAGCGCAGCAACTGGTTCCCGGTGATTTGGTGGAGGTCGTATCTGGGGAATACTTTCCTGCAGATGGCTTGCTGGTGAAGGGCACCGGGCTTCAAGTTGATGAATCGACTTTGACCGGAGAGTCCTTGCCGGTCTCCAAGCACATCGTTGATGCACCAGAGGCAGTAGCAACAGCAACCACAGAGGAAAACTGGGGAGCTGCGGGGACCCGTTTACTGACGGGAACAGCATGGCTGCGCATTATTTGGACTGGCGGTGATACGCGCTATGGAGAAATCGTTCGTACAGTGGCCGAAGGCAGCCACGAGTCGACACCCTTGCAAAAAGCTATCGCTCAACTGGTTGCCATCTTGCTTGCTGTGGCACTCGTTGGATGTGTGGTGCTAGCAGCGATCAGGTTGTGGCAAGGTCATGGATGGATTGATGCTTTGCTAAGTGCTGTGACCTTAGCCATCGCTGCGATTCCCGAGGAGTTTCCTGTTATCTATACATTTTTTCTGGGCGTCGGGGTTTTTCGACTGGCCAAAAAGAATGCACTGGTGCGCCGCGCAGTCGCTGTGGAGAATATTGGCCGTGTCACCTGTATCTTGTCGGACAAGACAGGCACCATCACCGAGGGCGCACTGGTGTTGTCCCATTACATGCCTGCGCCAGGGCTCGATAACCACGGCCTATTACAGGTAGCAACCTTTGCTGCACGACAAGACAGTGGCGATCCACTCGACCAAGCTTTATTTAAAGCTTTTGGCACCACCTCCTCGTCAGGCAGGGTGGCTGAATTTCCATTCACGGAGGCGCGGCGTCGTGAGACGGCGATTTGGTCAAAAGATGCTGCTGGCCTTGCTGCGTATACCAAAGGCGCTCCTGAAACCATACTTGCGATCTGCGAGTTACCTGAGCTTGAGCGCAGCCATTGGCTGGATGCGGTGAATCAACACGCCATGTCTGGGCGCAAGGTCATCGGTTTTGCCTGGAAAACTATGCCCGCAGGGGCCACATTGACTCTAGAGCCGGAGCAAGGCTTTCAGTTTGCAGGTTTATTGGCCTTTGAAGATCCGGTTCGTGAGGGCGTACGAGAGGCGGTTGCTGATTGCATGGTCGCTGGGATGCACGTCATCATGGTCACAGGAGACCATCCTGCAACAGCTACTGCTATTGCACGTTCGATTGGCTTGGGTGGAGGATCGCCCCAAGTGATTACGTTGACATCAGAAGATGATCCTGCCTCAGTCATTGCTTCATGCCGTGCAATTGACGTGGTTGCGCGAGCAACGCCGACACAGAAGTTGGCGTTGGTGCAAGCGTTCCAGGCTCAAGGTGAGTTGGTTGCAGTTACGGGTGATGGTGTCAACGATGTTCCTGCTCTGCGCCAAGCAGATATTGGCGTAGCGATGGGAGAGCGCGGTACGCGCAGTGCGAGAGAGGTCGCACCTGTCGTTTTGCTGGATGACAATTTCAGAACTATTGTCGATGCGGTGGCAGAGGGACGGCAACTTTTTCAGAACCTTCGCCTCGCCTTTGTCTATCTTCTTCTGGTGCATCTACCGCTTGTGATTGGCGCTGCCGCTATTCCACTCATGGGCCTCCCCTTGCTTTTCTTGCCGCTGCATATCGTATGGCTTGAACTGGTGATTCATCCAACAGCAATGATGGCCTTCCAGGACCTGCCCTCAAGTGGGCCACTGGCCCCAGTACAGCGCCAGCGTGCAACACACTTTTTCTCAACCGAAGTCTGGTGGTGGATTGTTCTGGCAGGTGGATTAGCGAGTGTTGCAATAGTGTGGAGCTACCTGTATGCACTCGGTACAGAGAAAACCGTGGAGCATGCACGTGCGATGGCTATCGCTGTATTACTGGTTTCCAGTGCAGGCATCACCAGCGGACTGACCAGATTGCGTCGCGCAGCAGCACGTTGGTTGGTATTTGGAACGCTGCTATCACTCGTGCTGGGCATTCAGTTACCTGGACTCAGCCATTTGCTGAATCTTCAGCCTTTGCATGCTTCAGACTGGATGCTAGTGACCTTGGCGTTTTTGGCGTCCATGCTGCTAAGCATGGTCGTATCTTCAAGGCTGAGGCATCAGCTAACGAGATAAAAAGTCGCGGCTGTCGTCGAAATTACCATGCAAGGCAACGACGGGACGAAATATCTGGAAACGGCAGGAAGTCGCTCCGGGATAGAGAAAAAGCACCTTCGGGTGCTTTTTCTCTATGTATCTCTAAGTCTTTAAACCAATACGCGGAAAGAGCTGTGGAGCAGGTTTGTAGATTCCTAGGGCTGAATACACCGCACCCTGTGCCAGTTGAGCAATGCCGAAAATGTGCTCATATGCAGCAGTGTCGAAGGGCCTGTTGACACAAGACCACCCAATCATCTGATCTAGCTTTTGGCAAAGCTGATCCAGCTCCACAAGCATCAAATCTTTAGTGCGTCGGTGTCCTGAATATTTAACCGCATCAAAGCAGACGATGACATCATCCGCCTTGTGCCTCGCCTGCCAGTCCATCTCCCTAGTGGCACGCATAAAAACGGTTTTTTTGAACTCTACGCAAGCCTGATCGATAACGATCAACGCCTCTTCGATCATGTCGGTATCAATTTCATCGCTCATTTTCAAACCCATTAAAAACGATTCAGGTGATACAACATCCACACACCAGGACTATGCCTAACTAGCGCCAGGCAAAGATTGGTATGGGTTCCTAATGCCTTGGCAAAAACGATCTTACTCTTCGTAGTGCTTGCGTCGCTAGAGATGTTCTTCGCCTCATGTGGATTCAAGAATTGATTGCAATCTGAAAGAATTTGTGGCCGTGGTGACGAGTCTCGCCCATCGCTTCACTTGCACTAAAAAAGCCTAAAAAACCAATCGAAGATCTACCGTTTCTGACGGTTTTTTCAGATGTTCCGTCTGAGGTGCTACAGCAAGCAAGTAGCCAAGGCAAAGGGATTAGGGTCTTGCGAAAGATTTGTAGTCTTTAAAAACTATCGGAAATTCAACATCCCAAACTCAGGATGCTGCGAATTTTTACGATTAAAAGAAAAATAGGCAGCGCACTTCTAAGAAAGTGCTGTTATACTTGCCGAACTTTGCTGATACGCAACAGTGCATGCGAATCTAGCGCAAGCGTTGTGAATGCAAACACAACCATCATCGCATCAGACGATTTTCAATTTTTGCATTTAATGACTTCTGATTGTCATTAAAAATAACCAGACTGCCATTGATAGTCTGGCCTCAGACTTTACGCACCCCAAAACGTATAAGCGGCTTGCTTTTGAGCCAAATTTTTACGCGACTGCTTGACGCAGCGCGTTCCGCTTGAACCACTCTCTCTCCTCCTCTCAAATCATCGGCCGCTACGCACTCACGCCTACCGCCGAAATGACCGCCAGCGGCTCTTACACCGCGACTCTTTCCATTCGCAGCGGCAAAGGCTCTTCTTCCCACGACAGAGTCTTTCGCTTCATTCCCCTGTTTCTTACCTCTGCTGCAGCCATCTGCTTTGCCATTGAGCAAGGTAAAAGCTATCTGCAACTGCCTGTCATACCTGCTTAACCAGCAGGTCAGCCTCGCATACCCAAAAGCCAGCCCTCAATCGGGCGCTTTGCATATTTTTGATGCCTGGTCACATACCGGGATCACTCTCAACTTCACTGATTTACACCATGACAACCAAACTTTACGTTGGCAATCTTTCTTATTCTGTGCGCGACAACGATCTGCAACAGCAATTTTCTCCATTCGGTAATGTGGTCTCCGCACAAGTCATGATGGAACGTGACTCAGGCCGTTCCAAGGGCTTCGGCTTTGTCGAAATGTCCACAGCTGAAGAAGCGCAAGCTGCCATCGAAGGTCTGCACGAGCAACCCATGGGTGGCCGTAACCTGAACGTCAACGTCGCACGTCCTCGCGAAGAAGGTGGCGGCAGCTACCGCAGCAACAACGGTGGTGGAGGCTATCGCGGTAATAACGGCGGCGGCAACGGTGGTGGCTACGGCGGTAACCGCTACTAAGCCCTACAGG